>JAIOSM010000395.1 GCA_021107575.1 Desulfobacteraceae bacterium
ATTCATAACGCAATTTGGATTTCTCCCTTTAGGGCTCAGGCCTTAGCGAGCCAGCTCCCAGAACATTACCCAAAAGTACGGAACTGCGTTCTGCGAGCCTTTGAAGAACTTTATGCAAAATATGGGTGTAAATCCTTCTAAACTTTTGCTCTCGCCACACCTGAATACTCCGCCCTTGAATAAGATCGTATGTTTGAAAAAGCATAGGTCTTCGGAAAAGATTAAATTTAAGTGTCTATCAATGTTAAACTTAATCTAAAGACCTATGCAAACACAAAGTAACGAAGTAGATTTTAGTGGTCAAAACTTTTATTGTGGAATTGACATACACAAAAAGAACTGGGCAGTGACCATCGAGACAGACGATATGTCATTAAAGACCTTCACCCAGGATGCAAATCCTGATTTGTTGGTAAAATATTTAAACAGGAACTATCCTGGAGGAAGGTATATTGCTGCCTATGAAGCCGGTTATTTTGGATTTACCACCCAACGCAAGCTTGCCAAACAGGGTGTGGAATGCCTGGTCATTAACCCATCTGATATCCCCACTACTCATAAAGAGAAAGATCAGAAAAGGGATCCTGTGGACAGCAGGAAGATCGCACGTTCATTGCGGGCAGGACAGTTGAAACCGATATGGGTACCACCGGTTACACTGATCCAGGATCGTCAGCTGATCAGGACCCGTAAGCTTCTTGTAAAGGACAGGGTAAGAACCAAGAACCGGATTAAGGCTTTTCTACAGTTACATGGTATTGAATATCCTGAAAGATTTATAAAAGTTCAGTCTCATTGGTCCAAAGCGTTTATTAAGTGGCTGGAGGGAATACAACTTGAGGGTCCCTCAGGAACCGAAGCGCTACAATCACTTGTCAGGATCCTAAAGCACACCCGTGATGAGCTGGTGATTTTATCTAAGAGGATAAAAGAGATATCCGAGGATATACGATATCATCAGGCATACACCAACCTAAAAGCTATACCTGGTATTGGAAGGTTAACAGCAATGACCATCCTTACCGAAGTGGGAGATATCAATAGGTTCAGAAGCGTAGATGCCTTTCGATCCTTCATTGGACTGATCCCAAGATCCCACTCCTCAGGAGAAAAAGATTATAAGGGAAGAATAACCAAAAGAAAGAGTGTTAATCTGAGGTCTTTACTGGTTGAAGCAGCCTGGAGTGCCATACGAGCAGATCCAGGCTATTTATACATTTTTAATCAGTACAAGAGCAGAATGGAAACCAATAAAGCTATTGTACGAACAACCAGGAAGCTTGCAAACCATATTTACTTTACCCTCAGGGAAATAAACAGATAAAAAAACAGATAAAAAATTTTAATTGAATTACAGATAAACCTAATTTTATATGTCAAACTTACTGAGAGAGTCCGCTGACTATTCCTGCAGCTCCCCTTGGGGATGACTGCTTTAAATAAGATTGCGGCTCTCTCTTTTTCTTGTTAAACGTGATCTTGCAGCTCCGGTACGCCGGGTGACTGCTTATAGAAGAATACAGAAAAATTAGTGTTATCTGAAAAAAAACATGAAATCAGCTTGGAAAGTTGGTTTTCAACATAGAAGAATAGTAGCCGACTGCGGACTTCAAACCTATCAAGTTACAAGAAAGTTGAAGCGGGCTACAACCCCTGAATTTACTACTATCTCGGCTATTATTTTTATACATTGTTGTGCTTTCGTGTTGTATTAGTGAAAATAATAATAAAACATCATATTTAATTATAATCTGCTTTATTTCTGGACTGTTGTATTTTAAACCTTTGCAGATATAAAATCGAATTCCAGATTGCTGATAATTCATTGCTTATCTATTTTCAATCAAGCTAATTTCTTCAACATAATCAAAGAACTGTAGCCAAAAGTTTGGGGTAAGATTGATCTCGCTTGAAGTTATATAAACAGCTTTATATATATTGTGCAAGTTTGGAAATACTTTATAGCTACTCAATCGATTATAGTATGAAAAACAAATAGTACATTAATAAATAATCAAACATCGAATGATAAATTCTTTTTTCAGTTCACTTTATTATTATCCTCTTAAACTCTGTGTAACAATTACCAGTCTGTTATATTTTAAAAGGATACGCGTACTTGGTCTTGGAAACATTCCTGTAAAAGGGCCGGTTATATATGCAATAACGCATCAAAATTCATTACTCGATGCTTATTTATCTAATGGCTTTTCATGGCGAAGCCCCTATTATTTGGTTAGGGCAGATGTTTATAAACACAAGTTTATAGATAAATTTATGAGAGGTATAAGAACACTTCCTATTTATAGAATAAGGGACGGGTACGATAACGTAAAAAAGAATGATCAAATTTTTGATGTTACAAAGGGAATACTAACTAAAGGAGGTGTAGTTGCCATCTTTCCTGAAGGTAGTCATAGTATGACGCATCAGTTGAGACCCCTAAAAAAAGGCATTGCCAGAATTGCTTTTATGGCTGATGCTGCTGAAGATTTTAATTTGAATGTTCAAATAGTTCCCATTGGTATTAATTACGAATCGTATTTCAAATCGAGTAGCAGAACACTGGTCTCTATTGGTAAGCCAATAAGTATAGCCGATTATAAGCAAAGCTTTTTAGAAGATCAGAATAAAGCTTTTAGATCGATGCTTTCAGAACTTTCTTTGCAGATGAAATCATTAATTGTACATATAGATAGTGCCGATTACGATAGCGTTTATCAGGATTATCAAAAACAACGCGTGTATAAAAAAAGCTTATCAAAACAATTAAAATCAGACCAAGAATTAGTGCTTTGCTTAGAAGATGGAGAGAAATTTGAAGATACCGCAGATACAATACCCACCCTAATTCAATTAATTAGAAGTACTTTATATATGCTAAGAATGGTGGTTAGCTATATTCCAAAAACCATTGTGCAGCTTATGGTAAAAAAGATGGTTAAAGACAAAAATTTTATTGGCACCATGAGCTATACTTATTCAATGCTCATATACCCATTGTTTTATACTATGGTGTATTATTTAATTAAAATTGCGATAAATTTTTAGAAACTGTTTAAGTTTTTTTTCAGTATTCTCGCAGATGTTATTTTATTATATGCTTTATTTCAGTACTGTTATATTTTAAACTTCTGCAGGTATAAAATTGAATGTCAGATTGCTGGTAATCCATTGTGTATTTATTTCCAATCATACTTACTTCTTCAACATTATCAAAGAA
>JAIOSM010000302.1 GCA_021107575.1 Desulfobacteraceae bacterium
CAAGGTATGCTGAAGTGGTCTAGCTGGTAGTAGCGCTGATAGTTACAGTCACGGACGAAACCGCTGACCGCATCGATCACCAGTTCAGCATTGTTCATCAGAGCCAAGCGGCGTGCGGCGGCATAGCAGAAGAGTTGGTTGCCGAGACCGCCTAAAATACGTGGGATGATTTTAGTTACGCTCAACGGGATACCTTGTTGTCAATTGCGGGTGTCTTTCTGTGCAGATACTAAAAAACGATGTGTTGATTAACGGATAGATGCGGATAAGGGTTCTGATCATCTCTCCTCTCCTGTCTCATGTTTTCACCGCCACACAATGCCACCCAAAACACGCCAGATCATCCGCCTGTTTGCCGCCCCTCACCTTGAAATACAGTGCGCCCAAGATGCCCAGCATGTAGGCCAGCGGCCAACTCCAGTCACCATAACGCCGCGCCGTGCTACCCAGACGCGTCAGTTCTTGCCGGCAATAGTTGAACCAGTCACCATTGGGGGTAAGTTCTTCAATTCTAAATCCGCGCTGGGGCAGATGATGTTCATACCAGTAACGGCTGAAACCACTGCAATAGTGGTACGGGGCAAAATGTACCAATGAAGCAAAAGGCACTGTCAAGATCAACTTTCCATCCCGTTTTAACAATCTCACAAATTCATCGAGTACCTTAGTTGGGTCGGGCACATGCTCCAGCACTTCGGTGCAGAGAATAACATCAAAGGAAGCGTCCGGCTCAGGGATGGCGATGATGTCGCATACCAGATCAATACGGCTGGTATCCCACTTTCCGGTTTGCAGGCCCTCTGCCACTCCTCCTCCTCCCCCGTCATACTGGCAAAAGTCCTGTGAAACATAAGACAGGTGACCACATAGTGGCCGATTGCGCAATTCACCAGCTCCAGCGTCGAGAATGCGAACACCTTGCGGCAAATTAGAAAGCGTTTTTTTCAGCCAGGCTTGACGGTTTTCTTCGTTAATGTTTATATAGAACATATATTCCTCTTTTTCTTACCCTGCAGCGTATTTTCACATATATAATCAGGGTTTTATTAAATTTACCTTATACAGTCGTCAGACTAAACAAGCAAAAGGAACCTCTGGAAAAAAAGTGATAGCAATCTATTGTTCAAGTTATTGTTTATTCTAATCTGGTTCATTTTAATCCCATCCCAACCAGTTCTTCGCCCAGTCTGAATTTTGCGGCAAACCAGCCTATGGGATAACAAGCCAAAGTAAGCCAAGTGGGATGGACATATTTCGCTGTGGGCTTCCTTCGATTCTTCCACTGCATTATGCTCAGCGGCAGCCATGATGTAGGATTGTATTCATAAATGCGGATAGCTTTAAAACCCGCTTCTTTCAGCAACCAAGTTAGGGATTTACTCGTAAATAGTTGGAGATGAAACGGTATCCACGCGGAAATGGAGTTACCCTTCATTAACCGCATGCTCAAACTTCTACCGTGCGGCACATAAACCATGAGCTGGCCGCCTCTAGAAAGAAGGCGGTGGCATTCCCGAATCACCTCTTTGGGATTTGGAACATGTTCAAGAGTATTGTCGATTCTGATGTAATCAAAATAACTGTCCGGCAAGCCGGTTTCCTGCAATTCCTTCTGAAGAAAGTGCTCTTGTGGTAACAATTCCTTGCAAAGCCGGATGGCATCAGCTCCTACATCCACACCCCAGACCTTATAACCACGCTGAGCAAACTCAAAAAGCTTTGCCCCGCTCCCGCAACCAAGGTCTAAAAACCTTTTGGACCCCTGAGGTACAGATTCAAGGGGCCATGAATGGGGACGAAAACGTATCTTTCGCAAGACACGCTTCCACATCGGCACAAGTTTTTCAATCTGCCGCCTCAACTTTTCCGCATTTGCCCGCCCTGCATTTGCGGTCTGATCTTCATCAACAGAGGAATAAAACTTTACAATCTCCTCCCACGGCGGCCGCTCCCGCAGATAAACCAGAGAACATTCACAACACTGAACGTATGTGCCGGGGCAATCGATATTATCACGTCGGTTGTGGTCGTGGAACAACGTGATATGTTTATCGGCTTTGCAAACGGGGCATAACGTTTCAATTATTTTTTTATTCATTCTAAAAAACTTTTTTCTGTATCTCTGCCTTAGCTTAATTCGATTTTTGCGAAAATTTTATTTAGACAAGAAAGAGTCGCTAAAAAATTATTCTTTAGCTTTAAAACAATAGTTATGAGAACCAAAATCTGTCTTTCTTGTTTTTATCCAACGATCAACATCTTCCTTGCAGATCTCCTTTCCAACGCCCTTTAAATCGATTGACCATGCTTTATATCCATTATCCCAAAAGATATTAAAGGCTTCAGCAAAATCCGGATTAATCCCTTCAGGATGGTGCTCTGTCAAACATATTTCCATTATCCAAACTGGTTTAGGGACCATTGAAAGAATTTGTGTTGAACCTTTCAGGAGCATATATTCCGCTCCTTCCACATCAGCTTTAATGAGAAGTTGTTTCCCTTTAAATCTTTGCCCCAAAATAATATCCAATGTAGAAAGAGGGATTGTTTTGCAATAAGTTGCCGATATTCCTGCCCAGCCAGAAACCAAAGAAGCTCCTGTACCACTGCCAAAAATCTTGGTTACTCCTGGCTGTACTGATAGTCCGAGTGGGAAAACTTCTACATTATTCCAACTGTTATGTTGCAAATTGTGGAGCAAATATCTAAGATTCGATTCAAGAGGTTCTATCGCAACAACATGTTTTCCCAGTGAACATGCCATACAGGCGTAATAGCCAACATTCGCACCTATATCAACAAATACATCGCTGTGAACAAGACAGGTTTTTATCAAGTCGGTCACTTCAGTCTCATAAGTTGTTCCGAATTGGGAGTTAGCACTTTTCAACATAAATCCTTGCATCTCAAGCGGAGTTGCTCTTGTAAAAGTTAATTCATCGCGAACAGTCCTATATATCGTCGTCATAAACGGTATCTTTTCTACTGTTTTTTTCATATACTCCCTGATCATATTATTTCCTTATTTATTAATCTGTTTCTATTTTTGCATCTACAAATAGCTTCATCGCTACCACAAGACACCAAAATGCATAAACAAATCCTGCTAATGCAACACCCCAAACAACTCCGGCCACCCCACATCTTGCAGACAAATAAAAGACGCTTATGGCTGCGATTATTGCTGCTGCGATTTTAGGGGCAATGTAAACACTGGATTTATTTGCAATCATACCAAAACTAGAAAGGATCTGACCAAAATAAAAAAGGCCCCAAGCGCCTGTTATCCATGGCAATAAAAACGAAAATTCGGCAAATTGTATATTACTGATTAAAATTACAAGCTTATGATGGGATATAAAAAAGAACCACATCAACAGGAATAAACCCAAAATATAAGCAATGGCTATAAAGGCAAGGAGTCTGTAAGCAGACATCATCTTTTGGTATTGCGTTAAATCCCCAGCTCTTTCATAGGCCACAGGAACTATCAACGTGCTTAGAAAACCGGAACCGAACATCAAAGGATAGACAGCCAGTTGTGACACAACCGTAAAAGCGCCTACTATCTCTGGCCCGTGAAAGGATTGAAGCGCCCATTTATCACAAGAAAGATGTACCCACGCAAAACTTGCAAAAACCACAAAGGGCCAGGAAAAAGAGATGATATCCTTTTTAATATCCGTGGCTGTGATTTTATCTGATATTGATGTAGATGTACTTGAAACAATATTTACATAAAAATATTCTGCCACTAATACAAGCAGTATTGCTGCAACAAGATAACCGGCCATTGCCCAGAACGCGCTTACGGATATCAACAGGACAAGGCATGCGGCTATAAGCGGCCTTGAAAAGGCATTGCCTATATTTAAGCATGCCACTAACGGCCTTTTACGGGCCGCGGTAAAAACTGCCACGCGAAGTCCCAGCCAGCCGCTAAATATGCCTGCAGCAGTGGAGACCGCAAACAAGGCTGCCCATTCTATGCTCTTGAAAAAAGCTGTAATTACAGTCAATACAATACTGAGAACAATACTTATTGCGATGATTTGCTGCTTTAAGTGTTTTGAAACAGCGTAAAATCCCTTTAAATTGCCCTTGCTTTTGGAGATAGCCCAAAAACGCATTAACCCCTGGCCAAGCGGACCGAATAAAAAGTTAGTTGAGATAAGTACCACTATTGTATTTGCAAGGGACAATTTACCAAAATCAGCAGGGCCAAGAACATTTGTCAATAACTTTATGCCGAGTATTCCCGCAATAGCAGTCCCTGCCTGCCCAATAACTATCCATGCTACTTCTTTTTGCAACCGCTTTGAATTTATTTTTTTAAATAATTGGATTTTTTTGTTTTTAAGGGGCAAAAGATACGGCGCATTATGCATTATGAAGATCCTTGATCTTTTCCATCCTTTTGATTCCTTCGATTAAGCCAGCCTGTGGGGGGATTGGGGGACGTTGC
>JAIOSM010000284.1 GCA_021107575.1 Desulfobacteraceae bacterium
TATCATATACATTACTCATTTCAATCTCCTGTAATTAACATTAATTTTTGTTTAAGTTATTATTATTTTTAACCTTCAACAAAATTTTAAGGCTCTAATATCAAACTAATATTAGTAAAGCAAGGCTAAATCGTAAAAAATTTGCCCTGATTTTTCACCATCTTCTAACCCCCTTCTTATAACTGATTAATCGCTTTTACAAGATTTTCAATATTTATTATTTTCCAGGGTTATTAACACATTCAAACAGATGATTTGATTACAAATATTCCAAGGAACAAATTTAATTTAGTTAATATATCATTTAAACAGCTATCTGAAAAGATAAAATGTTTAAATGTATTATAAACAAATAAACATTTCTTTATTAAAAGACAATACTATATCAATTTTTTTAATAGCGTTTTTCGATCGATTTTTAAGATTTTAAGGGCTTTTGCCTTATTCCCGCCTGCCTGCTCAACAACATCTCTGACATATTTTTTTGACATATCTTCCAGGCTGAGATTGAGTTGCTGATCGCAAGAAACGCTGAATTTCATTATATCAGGAAAATTCAGGCTGTCTATTTGATCTTTTTCATTCATAATCAAATTTCGATGAATAAGATTTTCAAGTTCTCTGACATTGCCGGGCCAGGAATAATTTTTTAAAGCAGTAATTGCCTTATCTGTAAAGACTGGTTCTGTTTTTCCAAGTTCTTTAGAATATTTTAAGGCAAAATGCTTAGCAAGAAGAATAATATCATCTCCACGATTCTTAAGGGGAGGGATATCAATATTGATAACATTCAGGCGGAAAAACAGGTCTTGACGAAATAAGTCTTTTTTAACCAGATCTTCCAAATCTTTGTTGGTTGCTGCAACGATTCTAACATCAATTTTTTTAAGCTGGGTTTCTCCAACTCTGGAGATTTCTTTTTCCTGTAAAACCCTGAGCAGTTTAGCCTGAAGCTCAAATGGCAGTTCACTGATCTCATCCAAAAAAAGGCAGCCCTTTTCAGCAGCCTGAAAAAACCCTTTTCTGTGTTGAACCGCCCCGGTAAATGCTCCCTTTACATGACCGAACAATTCACTCTCAAAAAGATTAGAAGGAATACCAGGACAATTTATAGGAATAAACGGGTAAACAGATCTTTCTTTATGATTATAATGAATCGCACGCGCTACCAGCTCCTTTCCTGTACCGTTTTCTCCGGTTATCAAAACAATTGCATCATTTTTACAGGCTTTTTCAATCTTTGAGAACATATCCAACATATTTTGAGATTGACCAATAATTCCGAATCTGGTCCATGTATCATTGTATATCTCAGTTGAATTTATTTTTTTTTCTTTTTGTGTTAAAAGACTTTTTGTCACTGCATCAAGAAGTTCCTTGTCTGTGAACGGCTTGGTAATATATTCATCAGCTCCTTCTTTCATTGCAGACACAGCACTATTAATAGAGCCGTATCCTGTCAGCATGATAATACAGATATCTAAAAAATGATCCCGAACATATTTTATCAGTTCAAGACCGGAATGCTTTGGCATTTTATAATCAGTGATCAAAAGGTTAATCTTCTGCCTTGAAAGAATTTCTATGGCATCATTCACGCTGTTTGCTGTAAACACATGGAATCCGGATATTTCAAAATTTCTTCTTATAACTTCACAAGTAATGATATTGTCATCAACAATGAGAATGCGTTTTTTGTCAGATTTATCTGGCATCAAGTTCTCTCTCCTTGGTAAACATTTGGGTGAACATTCGAACAAATATTGGGTAAACATATTTCAAAAATCGTTCCTTTACCCGGCTCACTGCTTACCTTAATGTCGCCATTATGATTTTGAATAATTCCATAAACAACAGAAAGCCCCAGCCCTGTGCCTTCACCAACGTCTTTTGTTGTAAAAAAGGGCATAAATGTTTTACTGATATTTTCAGAAGATATTCCGGTTCCCGTATCTTCAATGGATAAAATCACATTTTTGCTGTTTTTTCTTGTGGAAATTATCAATTTCCCACCATTTTTCATTGCCTGAATTGCATTTATGGTCAAATTCGTAATCACTTGATTGATTTGAGTGGGGTCAGCTGAAACTATAATATTTTCAGTATATTGCCTGACAATTTTAATTCCTTCCTTGATGCATCTTGCTTCTAAAAATGTAATACTGTTGTCAATCACTCTATTAAGATTGATTTCTTCTTTGCACATAGATGATTGACGTGAAAATTCCATTAGTTTTTTTATAATTTCCCGGGAATATATTACACAGTCTTCAATTTTGTCAAGGTCTTTTTTAGCTTGATCAGGCATTTCAGGCAATTCCAAAGATAATTGAGCAAGCCCTAGTATATTTCCCAACGGCTCATTTAATTCATGGGCAACTCCTGCTGCAAGCTCACCAATGCTTGCCAGTCGATCGGCATGCTATAACTGCTGTTGAATAAGCTTTCTATTTTCATCATCACTTTGCTTTTTCACATAAAAACTGATTATATTTGCAATA
>JAIOSM010000404.1 GCA_021107575.1 Desulfobacteraceae bacterium
AATTGCTGACATAAGAAATCTGTAACATAAATCTCTTGACAAGAGTAAATGATAAAAGTAATTCGGATTATTTAAGATATGCTGGTGCCAATAGAGTGAAATCGCCGAAATCAATGCTTGGCTCGTTCATTTTACGCAAGGCCGTAGCACCCCTGTCTGACAGGAGAGCCAACAGTACCGCTTTCATGGATGACCTCGAGATCACAGAGTTTCCAATATATCCGGGCAGCACTCTGCTGAATAAGAGTCTTAATGGTAAAACTCTGACGGATCCGGAAAAATCAACTGCTTACAGTTTTATAAAATCACCTCGATATGATGGTAAACCCCATGAAGCAGGCCCACTTGCCCGAGTCTGGATAACCAACCCTGCCCTTTCTAAAGCCGGTCAAGCAGTCTTTGGTACGAATGCAAAAGTCCGCGATATCGGTGATGCAGCATTCTCAATTCTCGGCAGACATGTTGCAAGAGCTGAGGAGACTTTAGTTGTAGCAAATGCTGTGGAGCAGTGGTTGCAAGAAGCAAAACCAGGAAAAGAGACATTGGTTCCTGCTGAAATTCCAAAATCCGCTGAAGGACTTGGACTTTCTGAAGCACCTCGTGGTGCACTGCTTCATTACGTTGACATTAAAAACAGTGTAATTAGCAATTATCAGATTACATCAGCAACAATCTGGAACGCAAACCCAAGAGATGATAAGGGGATAAGAGGTCCTATGGAAGAAGCTCTTGTTGGAGTTCCTGTACCAGATCCTAAAAATCCGGTGAATGTGGGGCGCCTGATACGCTCCTTTGATCCCTGACTGGGTTGTGCCGTCCACGTGCTGGACGCAGATACAGGTGAGGTTACAGTTGTTGACGTACCTCTCTAACAGCTAAACTTTGAATTTTGTTTAAAAAGGGGTGAATTTTTTCACCCCTTTTTTCTTTATAATATTTATTGAAAAATGAAAAAATGAAAAAATTAAAAAAGCTTCTTGTATTGGGTGTCGGAAACACTCTGATGATGGACGAAGGGTTTGGTGTCCATGCTATATATGAATTCTGGAAAGAAAAAGAAGACTGGGATGAAAACCTGGTAGATTTTATAGATGGTGGCACTTTTACCCAGGATATTTTTTTTCTCTTTGAAAAGTATGAAATCCTACTTGTTCTCGATATTGTGAGAGCAGGAAAAAAACCCGGAACAATCTATCGACTTTTAGAAAACGAACTTAGAAGGGATAAAAAACAGCCATTATCATTACATGATATTGATCTCCTTGATTCTCTGGATATGGCTGCCATGGTAGGACACAAACCAGAACTTATAGTTCTTGGTATTGAACCTAAAAAATTAATTGGAGTACTGAGCTTACACCAACATTGAAGAAAGCATTTCCAACTTACATGAAGGCAGCGCGAAACGAAATCAAAAAACTTCTTGGCCTGACTTAAAAATAAAATCATAAATATAAATGCTGTAAAATATTTTATTTAGCCATTCCTTTGCTTGACACTTATAAGCAAACTTAATATAGATAAATATATTCCATTTTATAAATTCTATTAGCTAAGGATTTATTATGACTGATGATCTGACCAAAGAACGAAATGAATATCTGTTAAAGGCTATTAAAACCCTCAAAAGGCAAGTTTTCATCATATCTGAAGATTTCAAAGTACTTGCTGCTACCGACTGGGCTGTTTCCAGAACTAAAACACCTTCGTTTGCACACGTTAAAGGTAAAAAATGCTACAAAATATTTTTTGGCGAAGAAAAACCCTGCAGCACTTGTCCTGCAGCTTCAGTGAAGATAACAGCTGACTCAGTAGTACGGCATATTACCAAAGACAGTAATACGGCAACCTGCTTATATGCTTACCCCATAGATGATCCTGAACTTGCCAAGTCCAGAAAAAAAACCATTGTTGTGCTTGATTTTAATATAGAAGCCTTTGATATGCACGATGACAGACGGGTAGTATCAGATGCATTTCTTCGTAACCTTATTTCAAGTGCAGTGGATGGAATAATAGCTTCGGACCGTACAGGTAAGGTAATTATTTTTAATAAAGCTGCCACTAAAATAACAGGGTATTCAAAACAACAGGCCTTGGAAACTCTTGATATCCGAAACATCTACCCACCCGGGGATGCCAGGGAAATCATGAAAAACCTGAGGAGTGACTACTATGGCGGGAAGGGCATACTCAAACCATATAAACAGACATGTCTTAGAAAAGATGGAACGCCTGTCCAAATAAACCTGACTGCTTCTATTGTCTATGAAGGAGAAAAAGAAATAGCGACCCTTGGGTTCTTTCATGATCTTACTGAAACAATCCGCATGGAAAATAAGCTTAGAAAAATTCAGAATCAACTCCTTCAGTCTGAAAAAATGTCCTCTTTAGGACAACTTGCTGCAGGTGTAGCGCATCAACTTAACAATCCCCTTGGAGGTATAACGCTTTTTTCTCAACTTATGCTTGAAGAACATGACCTGTCTGAAGATGCAAAAACTGATATTAAAAGAATAAAAAAAGAAGCTGAAAGGTGCAGATTAATAGTAAAAGAACTCCTTGAATTTGCCCGCCAAACTAAAAAAGAGATTAAACCTTGTGATATTAATGATCTTATCAAAAGAACCTTATTCTTACTCCAGAATCAGTCCATTTTCCAAAATATTAAAATAGTTACTGACTTTCCCGAAGGACTTCCAGAAGCTTATTCAGATGTTCAACAATTAAACCATGTTTTTATGAACATTATTTTAAATGCGGCCGATGCTATGGAAGGGAAGGGAATACTTACAATCAAAACATCTTTTATACAAAAAAATAATGTCATTTTGATTGCAATCTCAGATACCGGACTCGGGTTTGAAGAAGATGTGCTTAAAAATATTTTTGATCCGTTTTTTACTACAAAAGAAGAAGGCAAAGGCACAGGACTTGGATTAAGCATGGCATACGGCATTATTGAAGATCACAATGGAAAACTTTCTGCAGAAAACAATAAAGATAAAGGGGCAACCTTTTTTATTGAGTTACCAACAAAGCAAAGCAATAACTGACAAAGTAATTAGCAGTTTTTAGTTGACATGATAATCTACGATAGATTAGAGTATAAACAGGAAAAAAAATAAATTTTTCATGTACCAATTTCATCGAAGGAGAAAACCAATATGAATGATAAAAAACGAATCCTTGTTATTGATGACGAACCGGACTTTGCGTCAATTGTACAAGCTAATCTTAAAAAAGAAGGCTTTGAGGTTGATGTGGCATACGATGGTGTTGAAGGCCTTGAAAAAGTCAAAGCCAATCCTCCAGATTGTATTGTTCTTGATGTTATGATGCCTGAAAAAGATGGATATGAAGTATGTTCTGAACTTAAAGGTGATGAAAAATACCAGGATATCCCCATTATTATGCTTACAGCAGTAGCTGATCATGTAGGATCAACACGTTATTCACATGCTGATGGGATGAGTATGGAAGCTGATGACTATCTTCCAAAGCCGGCATCTGCAGAACAGATAACAAATAGTGTAAAAGCGTTGATTTAAATTTAACTGAGCTGCTAATTCCCTGATTAGTTAAAAAACTATTAAGTAACAAACTTTTGGTTCACACACATGAAGGTTTTTTGTTTATTCAGTGATGAAAGAGTATTCAGGTCAAGAGCACCAGATATTTATTCATCAATTTTTAAAAAAATTGGCATCCAGGCTGCATATGTACCTTTCAAAGTAATGCCAGATGATATTAGCGATGCCATGAATAGTATACGAGCACTCAATATTGATGGTGCAAGTATTACTATGCCTTACAAAGAATCTGTTTTACCATATATAGATGTCCTCTCTGAAGGTGCTAATATCATTCAGGCTGTCAATACTGTTACCTGCAATAATAACGAACTAAAAGGCTATAATACAAATGCTATCGGGTTCATGGATACACTGGAAGAGACAGGTTTTGATATCAGTAATAAAACAGCCCTTGTATTTGGAACCGGAGGGGCTGCAAAAGCAATTGTTTTTATTCTGAACTGGCTTAGAGCAGACTCTGTTACAATTGCAGGCCGGAATGTTGACAGACTGAATATGATTACTAAAAAATTTGGTGGAAAAGCAGAACACATAAGTTCGGTTTGTTCTCAACCTGTTACTGCAGATATTATCATCAACGCCACTTCCATATCAGGTCCGGAAGAATCTACAGAGCTTGCCCAGTTGATCAGCACAATGGATACCAGAAATTGTGAACTTATCATTGATCTTAATTATGGTCGTGAAAAAAACTTCTGGCAGGACCTGGCAAAATCAAATAAAATAAAATTTATAGACGGACTTACTCCTCTTTCTCATTCTGCAAGGCGTAATCTAATGCTCTGGACTAGAATTGATGTGGATTATAAAGAATTCAGGAAAGCTGCAGATGAATCAATATAAACTTTGCTTTAAGTCAAATCTTAAAAATAGATAAGGAGCATTCATAAGTGACAACAACATTAGATATCAATAAAATTCTTGTTATCGATGATGAGGAAAGCCTCAGATATGGCGCCCAAAGAATACTCTCAAAACAGGGTTTCACTGTCTTCCTGGCTCCAACAGGCCAGGACGGGCTTGATATTATTAAAAAAGAACCTGTTGCAATTGTTTTACTTGATTTAAAAATGCCCGGCATGGATGGAATGGAAGTCCTTGAAAAAATTTCAGCCATGGAGAAACACATTCTCGTTATTGTGATAACAGGGTATGCTACTGTTGAAACAGCCATTACAGCAATGAAAATCGGGGCTTATGATTTTATTCCAAAACCCTATGAACCTGATCAACTCAGAATTGTTGTAAACCGGGCAAAAGAAAGGTTAAGTTTTGAGCAATCTGCAATACACCTTGAAAGAAAACAAAAAGAGACATTAACTGTCCTGCACACTGAACGAAGCAGGACACATACAATCATTGAATCTCTTCCCAATGGTGTTATTGTTACTAATACTGAAGGCAATGTTATCCTCATAAACCCGGCCTGTTGCCAATATCTTGGGATTGTATTTGATGAAGAAAACATTAATTCAATTGACAAATATATTCTGGATAAAGAGCTATGCACTCTTGCTAAAAATATTTCCAAGGGGAAATACATTGATTATACTGAAATCCCATCATCAGAAATTGAGACTAAAGACGGAAAATTCCTTTTAGCACGTTGCCGCCCTGTTATTGGAGCAAAACAGGAATGTCTTGGATGTGTCATTAACCTGATGGATATTTCTGCCATGAAAACACTTGACCTTCTGAAATCAGAATTTGTATCAAAAGTTACCCATGAACTTCGATCTCCTCTCTCAACAATCCATGAGCAACTTGATATGGTCATCAAAAGCGAGCATGAAAAAAGTGATCAGGATGACCAGTACATGCTTTCAAGAGCAAAAGAAAAAGTATATGGATTAATATCAACAATAGGAGACTTGCTTGATCTGTCCCGCATGGAAGCAGGTGCTCCAGCAAAGACACACGAACCGGTCAAAATGGATGAAGTCCTTAAAAATATAACAGATTTTCTCAATACCAGAGCAGAAACAAAAAATCAAAAATTAACTCTTAAAATATCCGATCAGCCACTGCCACCATTAAAAGCAGACATGGCAACACTTGAAAGCGTATTTGGCAACCTTATTTCCAATGCAATCAATTACACTCAGGAAGGCGGAAAAATTGATGTAGTTGTAGATAAAACCGGAAACAATATACGTGTTAAAGTCATTGATAACGGCTTTGGGATTGAAGCAAAACATATGGAATTAATATTTAAACGGTTTTACAGAGTAAAAAATGATAAAACCAGATTCCTTGTGGGAACAGGCCTTGGTCTTCCCATTGTTAAAAGCATTATAGATTCCATGAACGGATATATTGAGGTTGCAAGTGAAGTAGGGAAAGGTTCAACCTTTACTGTGATTCTACCTCTGGATCAATCAGAAAGTGCAATAATGTAATATGGAATAAAAGCCTGCTTTACCGTGCCATACCACTCTAAAATAGTATAGACATAACAGGATTTATGATGCTATGTGTATAAGTAAAATATAAACAATTGTTGTTATCCCACCAAATCGGCGGGATAACAACAATAAAATATATACATACGTTATGGGTAAGGCAAAGAAAAACGAAATGACAAATGATTAAAAAACTGTTTCTAAACGACAAGATTATTTTGATATTAATTCTGCTGAATGCAGTAATAATATTCATAAGTGGCTTTGCATTAACAGAAACAAATAAAATCCTATTAAACATTATTGACAATACAATAACAGGATTGTTCATTGTTGAAATAATTATAAAACTACGTGAATATGGAATTAAAAAATATTTCTCATTAAACTGGAATAGATTTGATTTCTTATTAGTTGCTCTTTCTGTTCCAGCATTGATTTCTTTCATTTTGAATATTGAAATGACAAGCATAAGTTTTTTATTGGTGTTCAGGGTTATGCGTGTTTTCAAGTCATTTAGATTTTTGAAATTTATTCCAGGAATAGAACACTTGATAAAAGGAGTTCAAAGAGCATTAAAAACATCAATTATTGTTCTAATTGGTTTTGCTATTTACATTTTCATTATTGGTATTTTTTCATTTTATCTTTTCAAATCAAGTTCCCCTGAATATTTTAGTAATCCTTTGACTTCACTTTATTCAGTATTTAAAATTTTCACAGTTGAAGGTTGGTTTGAAATCCCTGAGCAAATAACAAAAGAATTTTCACCTTTATCAGCATTCTTTACTTACTTTTATTTCATCTTTATTTTGCTAACAGGCGGAATATTTGGACTTTCGTTAGTAAATTCAATTTTTGTGGATGCAATGGTAAGCGACAATAATGATGAACTTGAACAAAAAGTAGATAATCTTGATAAAAAAATAACTGAATTATTAATACAAAATAAGGAGCATTATGGAATTTCAAAATAAATTA
>JAIOSM010000207.1 GCA_021107575.1 Desulfobacteraceae bacterium
GGTATTTTACCGGGTCTTCTCGGAATTTTCTGCTACTTATGCGCTGTTGCTGCCGCAACAACGATTAATCCGGAAATTGGTCCCAGAGGTGAACGGGTCTCGTGGCCTGACAGACTCAGAAGCCTTAAAGGGGTTTGGGGCGTGTTGCTGTTGTTCTTTGTTGTCATGGGCGGTATTTATGCAGGAATTTTTACACCAACTGAGGCAGCTGGCATTGGAGCTACAGGTGCTTTCTTTTTTACCTTGGTTCGTAAAAAACTTACCTTGGAAATATTAAAAAAGGTTTTAGTTGATTCAGCAAGTACAACAGCCATGATCTTTTTTCTGCTGATTGGTTCAATGATTTTTGCCAACTTTGTTAATGTGGTTGGTCTGCCCGATGCGTTAGCTGAGTTTGTATTGGGCTGGGATGTTTCGCCTTTTGTTGTCATTCTTATTCTTATGTTTGTCTATATTCTTTTGGGATGTATTCTGGAAAGTATGTCAATGATTGTTTTAACGGTTCCGGTTTTTTATCCCATGATACAGGCGCTTGGCTTTGACCTCATATGGTTTGGTATTGTGGTAGTTGTTGTTACTGAAATTAGTTTGATTACTCCACCAGTTGGGTTAAATGTATTTGTATTAAAGGCTGTTTTACCTGACGTAAAAGTCAGCACCATATTTAAAGGTGTAACACCTTTTTGGATTGCTGATATTGTTCGTTTAACACTTATTGTTATGTTCCCGGCAATTTCACTATTTCTGGCCAGCATGATGAGTTAAGGTTAGTTAAAAGCAGGCTATTTTTAAAAATAGTAGGGCCGGGATTTAAATAGGTAATCTTTTTAAATCCCGGCTTCTTTTAGGCGGGTTATTTATATATAATAATTCTTATCAAATTTATCCCAAAATTCTTTGTCATCGTCTTTCCAGTTTTTTCCAAACCGCTTATCAAAATAACCTCCCAGCTTTTTGAACAATACTTTCCAGGCGGATTTACCCTGGTTTTGTGCGCCTAAAAGCTCAGTAATCAATGAGTCAAGTACACTTAAATGCTCTTTTGAAAGATAAGAAATAGCTCCTTTTTTAATGGACTCAACCAAAGATTCCGGGTTCATTGCATTAGCTGTCAGCATTATAGCAGGAATGCCTTTTTTTACACATTCTTCTAAAAGCTTAATCCCGTTAACCCCCATAATGTCGAGGACAGCAAGGTCATATTGAGTCTCAAGAATCTTTTTGGAAGCTGTCTCATAGTCCTGGGCAACATCTATGTTTGCCTCTTCTAAAATTTCCTGTATGGTTTCAAGAACGTCACATTCATCATCAACAGCCAGTATATGTTTGTTTTTGAGAAAAGAGTCAGTTTGCGTCATTTTTTTCTCCTAATAAAAATTTATATAAAGATGCCAGTATTTTTTGCCTTATGATACTATTACCAATACATGTGATTGGATAATAAATATCATTTATTTGGAATTCATAATAACCAAAGCATATTGAAAAATCAAGCTATTCAGGGTGTTTTATTTCATAGTATTGATTGAGGCGCAAAGAGATTACAACCTTTAAGATTGACATTAAATATCTTAAATTATAGATTATTCAGATGTGATTTATTTTTTGATAAATGGCATTATAATTACTTGTTATATGTAAAAAAGATAATCAAAGATATGAATATAGAAGTAATCAAAGCAGATTATTCAAATAAGCAGCATAAGAAAGAAATACCGATGCTGCTTGATGCTTATGCCTCAAATCCGATGGGTGGAGGAAACCCTCTTGATGCCGAAGTAAAAAATAATTTAGTTAAAGAATTATCAAAGCTTCAGCATGCATTTTCAGTAATTGCGTATATCGATGGTATTCCAGCAGGGCTTGTTAATTGTTTTGAAGCTTTTTCTACATTTTCATGTAAGCCTTTAATTAATATTCATGATGTTATTGTAATCAATAAATACAGAGGATATGGAATTAGCCAGAGAATGTTGGGGAAAGTCGAAGAAATTGCAAAGTCAAAAGGTTGCTGCAAGGTAACCCTGGAAGTTCTCAGTAATAATGAGGTCGCAAAATCTGCATATAGCAAATTTGGTTTCTCTGGTTATGAATTAGATCCAAAAGCAGGTAAAGCACTATTTTGGCAAAAGTCGTTAATAAACACATAAAAATCACATGCACTTAGACAGCAAAAAGCGCCGCTCGCTCCTGGTTCTACTTTGAACACACGGCATGACAAATGAAGGAACCTTTAAAACGTTCGTAGTAGAAACAAATAATATAAAGAGGAGTAATCATTTTATGGATAAAATAACAGCAGGTACTAAAATTCCTTGTCGAGTATGCAGGACGCTTGATAAGGGAGACTTCTCCATGCTGCATCAACTCAATTGGTTCAATATGGCTGTTCACAGTAATTCCGAGTATGCTAAAGGAACCTGGTTCAAGGAACGTTCTCTGGCAGGTCCGGTCATCTTTAGCGTTGCCGATGGTCTGGTCCATAATGCGGACAATATCGCTGAACTTCTGGCCCAGGACGGTTATGAAATTTATGCCTACATTGGTGTAGACAATCTCAAGATCACCTCTCCTGTGCTGTTTGGGGATACACTGAGGGCCGATGCAGAAGTGGTTGAACTTCGTGCTATTAAAAACTCTGAGAGATTCCTGTTCATATACAAAAATAAAACTTATAACCAGCGTGATCAGCAGGTGATCGAATACAAGACGACCATGATGGTCATTAAGAAAGATTAAATAAGCGGACTGAATTCCGTTGACTGGATACTTAATTCCAACAACATAAATCATCGGCCAAGCCGATAATTTATGTTGTTCAATGAGGATAAAATGATTTCAGTAATTACTCCGGCGCACAATGAAGAACTATTTATTAAGAAATGCATATTCTCTGTTAAAGCCGCAGCAAAAGTGGTGCCCGAAGAAGTTGAGCATATTGTGGTGCTGAACCGTTGCAGTGACAGAACCGGAGAAATTGCTGATCAATTTGGTGTAAAGGTTATAACTGATGACTCAAGAAATTTAAGCCATATCAGAAATAATGGGGCCAAAGAATCCAAAGGTGACATCCTTGTTACAATAGACGCTGACAGCCAAATGACCTCGACTATGCTGGTAGAGGTGTTGAGAAAACTGGATTCAGGTAAATATATCGGTGGTGGGGTTAAGATTGTTCCGGAAAGAATATCTCCTGGGATCCTTTGCAGCCTGTTGGTTGTAGCGCCTTTTGTTTTATGGCACGGCGTAAGTGCTGGAATGTTCTGGTGCTTAAGAAAAGACTATGAGGCAATCGGGGGCTTTGATGAAAAGCTGGCTTGCGTCGAAGATATTGATTTCGGTAAACGTTTAAAAAGATATGGAAAAGATCGTGGAAAGCGTTATTATACAATACGCAAGGCCCGTATTATAACATCGTGCAGAAAATTTGACCAATTTGGCGATTGGTATTTTATTAAAAACCCAATGGTTGTTTACCGGGTTTTTAAGAGAGACCAAAAACAAGCGGATCGGTTTTATTATGATGCCAGGCCTGAAATCATCGAACAAGACACTTCAGTGGACGACTAATCGCCTTTTGTTTCACTCCAGTCCTTCAGACGATTCCTAGCTATTTCGCCTCCCGCTCAAAGTCCGGGATCTTCGACTTGCCTTTGGCTAATACTTATGTTAACAAATTTGGGGACTTATTAACCGGGTTTGCGTATAGTGGACTTGCACCCCATAAATTCACATCCATGCAGGACGTATACAAAGCGGATGAACCGGACGGGAAGTAACTCGACGGTTTTCGTAAGACCTGTCTCAAGTTATAATCCATTAGACCCGCTGGTATTTTAATACGTTCTGCGGATTGAGGGAAACATGGCAAACTACTTCGATAGATTGTTTTTGCCTTTGTTAAGTTTTAAATAAGTAGTCGCTATTGGAGGATGTCATGAATATAGGCTTTATACAATTTGCTCCGG
>JAIOSM010000116.1 GCA_021107575.1 Desulfobacteraceae bacterium
ACCCTCACGATTATTTTATTATTCTTTATGCGCAATATCCTCAAAACACGGGTGGGACGTGCTTTTGTTGCCATAAGAGATGCTGACATTGCGGCCCAGACCATGGGAGTAAATATCCTTTTTTACAAAACACTTGCCTTTGCAATCAGTGCGTTCTACGCAGGTATTGCAGGCGGTTTATATGCTTTTGTTTTAAGATTTATTGAACCGGAAATGTTCACTTTAATGATGTCCATCCTTTTTCTGGCCATGGTGGTAGTTGGGGGGCTGGGCTCTATGATGGGTTCAATTACTGGTGCTGCACTCCTTTGCCTGCTTGATCTGAAACTGAGAAATATCCTTGATATCCCATATGTCGGGGATTGGCTGGAAATCCTTTCTAAATCATGGTTTTCAATTACCGGAGTGTCCAATATTCAATATATTATATTTGGCTCGATTATGGTTGGAATTATGTTATTTGAACCCCTTGGGCTATATGGGGTATGGATTCGAACAAAAAAATACTGGCGTACTTGGCCGTTTTAGCCGTTTTAAGTTTTTTTAGTATGGAGGCAGAATGATTGATTTTATCCAGATGATTGTAAGCGGTGTTGCAGTGGGGAGTACTTATGCGCTGATGGGCCTTGCCATGGTGATTATTTATAAAACATCTGAAGTCCCCAATTTTGCCCAGGGTGAAATGGCATTGATTACTTCTTATTTTGCCATGATGCTTTTGACCCAGATGAATATGTCTGTATATCTTGCCTTTTTTCTATCATTTGTATTTGCAGTTGTTTTAGGATGTTTCCTAGAGTTTGCTATCTTAAGAAGAGCAAAAGAACCCAATGTTTTAGGGATGATTGTTATCACCATTGGCATTGAGATGATTATTTTAGGATTTGTCTCCTGGAAATTCGGAGCAGATCAAAAAACCATGCCTTTCCCTATTGGACCATATGACAGTTTTATTATTGGTGATATTTTTATCAGCAAGCTTGCAGTATTAACTTTGGTAACAGCATTATTATTTATGATTATACTCTATCTGTTTTTCAAATATTCAAAACTGGGGCTTGCCATGAAAGCCACTCAGCAAAATAGTGTTGCAGCACAGATCATCGGAATCAGAACCAATCGCACTTTAATGATGACCTGGGGGATTTCATCCCTTGTGGGCGCATCAGCAGGTCTTCTGATTTCTCCGACCATTATGCATCCTTTTATGATGTGGGACCCCATGCTCAAAGGGTTTGCCGCTGCAGTCATGGGCGGAATGACCTCTTTGCCCGGCGCAGTTATTGCAGCTTATATGCTGGGGATTATTGAAAATCTGTTTGGTGGATATGTTTCCATTGAGTTTAAGACTGTAGTTGCTTTTGTCATAATTGTGCTTGTTCTGTGTATCAAGCCAAGCGGTCTTTTTTCAAAACATTATATAAAAAAGGTTTAAATCTTATTTAATTTAAGGAAAATGGGGAACATAATACAAATCAATAACTGTTTTAAAGGAGAAAATGATGAAAAAATTATTACTCGCTTTATTTGTTTCACTGGCTTTTATACTAAGCTTTACACCAGGCCTTTTAGCTGAAGAAGGTGTAACGAAAACTGAAATCCACATCGGGCAATGGGGTCCTCAAACCGGACCTGCTGCTGCCTGGGGTAATGTTGCAAGAGGAACAGGGGCTTATTTTAAGTGGATTAATGACAATGGCGGCATTAACGGCAGAAAAATTGTTTATCATATGTTTGATGACGGTTATAATCCTGCAAAAACAAAAGCCGGCGTAAAAGAGCTCCAGGAAGGTACTGGAATGTTTGCATGGGCATGCGGTGTTGGAACAACTCCCGGTCTTGCAGTCAGAGACTACCTGGCCGAAAGAAAAATTCCATGGGTAGGAGCTGCAACAGGATCTATGAATTTTGTAAATCCTCCAACAAAAAACATGTTTGCTGTGTATCCCCTTTATAAGGGCGAGGCAAAAGCATTAATCAGATATGCCATTAAAATAATGGGGAAAAAACGTATTGCCATAACTTATTTGAATGATGAATATGGAAAAAACGGTCTCCGCGGAGCACTTGAAGAACTCAAAGCAAATGGTATGGAAGCAGTAGCTGAAGTTCCCATGGAAGCAAAAGATACTGACCTTGCCCCCCATGTAATGAAGTTAAGAAAATCCAAAGCAGACTTAGTATTAATGTGGACAACAGTTAGTCAGTCTGTGAGGGTTATCGGAACAGCCAAAGCTATGAAATTTGCTCCACAATTTATGAGCTCCAGCACCACTTCAGATTTCACATTTATGACAGCAATCTCAAAAGGTCTCTGGGAAGGCGTAATCACCGGTACTCTTGCTGAGCTTCCAGGCTCAGGTCATCCTTTACTTGTCAAATATAAAGAAGAAGTCTTTGATAAATATGCTGCCAAGGAAGAAAGATGGGGCGTTTTTTATTACGCAGGTATCGCTTTTACAGAACCCATGATTGAAGCCTTGAAAAATTGTGGTAAAAGACTGACAAGAAAAAGATTTATTAAGGAAATGGAAAAACTAAAGGGATTTAAAGGAATAGGTCCGGTAGTCACTTACAAAAAATTTGACAAAAATGATATGTACTCACGTCAGGGCACATCCCAGACTTTTCTAGTTCAGTGTATGGCGGGAGGGAAAACAAAACAATTGACTGATTGGATGGATATTAAGTAGAATGGAATCTTCTTTTTTTAAATTAGATAATCTATCCATCTCTTTTGGGGGAATTAAGGCCCTTCAGGATATCAGCTTTAGTATGAACAAGGGTGAGATCTTTTCTATAATCGGTCCTAATGGTGCGGGAAAGACCACCCTTTTCAACTGTATATCAGGGCTTTATAAACCTGACCAAGGGAATATCAGGTTTAAAGGCAAGTCCATTGAAAACAAAAAACCTGACCGTATTGCGAAAATGGGGATAGCAAGAACTTTTCAGAATATTGAATTATTCTCCCATATGAACACCATGGAAAATATTATGCTGGGTCGTCATATTCATATGAAAACCGGTCTTTTCAGGGGTATGTTTATGTGGGGGAAAAATTCTTTTGCAGCTAAAGAAGAGGTTCAACACAGAGAAAGAGTAGAAAAAATTATCGATTTTCTGGAATTACAGAGTATCAGGGACAAATTCGTAGGTGCCTTACCCTATGGAACCCAGAAACTAATCGAACTTGGCAGAGCTCTTGCCCTGGAACCTACTTTGCTTTTACTTGATGAACCATGTGCAGGTATGAATTCAGAAGAAAAACAGGATATGATATTCTGGGTTAAAGATATTCAAACTGATTTAGGAATTACCATCCTTCTTATTGAACATGATATGAAAATGGTAATGGATATTTCAGACAGGGTTCTGGCTATAAATTTTGGAGAACAGGTCACTCTTGGAACTCCTGAAGAGGTTCAGCAAAACAAGGAAGTCCTCAAAGCATATATTGGTGAGGAGGGTTAAAGATGGCTAATCTGCTTGAAGTAAAAAATATTGAGACCTATTATGACCTTGTTTATGCAATACGGGGAGCTTCTCTTGCTGTAGAAGAAGGGAGTATTACAGCAATATTAGGTAATAACGGTGCCGGAAAATCAACTATTTTAAAAACAATAATGGGGCAGATAGAAGACCAGCCAGACAAGGGAATCATTGAATTTAACGGGAAACCTATTCAACATATTGATACTGATAAAATTGTTAGAAAAGGCATTGCCTATGTGCCTGAAGGCAGGGAAATTTTTGATGAACTCACGGTTCATGAGCATTTATTGATGGGGGCTTATACCAGAAAAGACTCAGAAGAAATAAAACAGGATATTGATCAGGTCTTTAAATATTTTCCTGTTTTAAAAAACAGAACAAACCAATGGGCAGGAACACTTTCCGGTGGAGAGCAGCAAATGCTGGCCATAGGAAGAGCATTAATGCTTAGACCCAGATTACTGCTCCTTGATGAACCTTCTTTAGGGCTTTCTCCCATACTGGTAAAAGAAATTTTTTCCATTATTCAGGAAATAAACTCAAAAGGTACAACAATTCTCCTGGTTGAACAGAATGCAAACATGGCCCTTTCCATTTCTTCCACCGGTCTGATCCTTGAAAATGGACGATTTGTTATGAAAGGCAAATCAAAAGATCTTTTAGAAGACAAAGATGTCAAAGAATTTTATCTTGGCATAAAATCCGAAACATCAGCCAAAGGTTACCAGAGATGGAAAAGAAAGAAAGCATGGCGATGAAAAAACCAGATACTATATCAGATACCACATTTGAAACAATTCCCCAGATCTTTAACAAGGCTGTTGCTCAAAACGGCCCAAGAGTTGCACTACGAACAAAAAATTTGGGTGTCTGGCATGATATCAGCTGGGATGAATACCATAACAAGGCAAAAAAAGTCGGATGTGCTCTTGTGTCTCTGGGCTTTGAAAAAGGGGATGCAGCTTGTATCATTGGCGATAACAGCATTGAATGGGTTCTAGCTGACATGGGAATTCAAGGCGTGGGCGGTATATCAGTTGGTGTATATGCTACTAATGCCTGGCAACAGGTTGAATATGTGGTAAATCATTGTGATGCAAAATTCTTGTTTGCGGAGAATGAAGAACAACTGGACAAGTGGTTGATGTTCAGGAAAAATGTGCCTTTACTGAAAAAAATCATTATCTGGGATACAAAGGGACTTACTGCCTTCAAGGACCCCATGGTCATGACCTTTGATGAACTTCTTGAACAAGGCAGTAAAAAAGATAAAGAACAGCCAACACTCTTTGAAGAAATGCAGGCCCAGGTAAAACCCGATGATCTTGCAATGATCATTTACACCTCGGGTACCACTGGTCCACCCAAAGGTGCCATGCTCACTCACAAAAACGCAACATGGATGGCAGGGGCTGTTGAGTCAATTATTAAAATATACAAGACCGATAATGTATTGTCCTTTCTACCGTTGTGCCATGTTTTTGAACGGCTTTTTACAGTCTTTATCCATCTAAAATTTGCCTATACTGTAAACTTTGTGGAGAAACCTGATACAGTCATACAAAATATGATGGAGGTCTCTCCCACTGTTGGATATGCTGTCCCAAGAATTTGGGAAAAATATTATTCCAATATTATGATCAAAATGGCTGACGCCACATGGATTAAGAGATTTGTTTTCAATACTGCCTTAAAAATAGGAAAAAAACGCGCTGATTTTATAATGGACTCAAAACCTGTCAACCCTTTTCTTAATATATTTTACTTTTTTGCCTGGTTTGCAGTTTTCAGAAAGCTTAAAGAACGGCTTGGATTTGAAAATATTCGGGTTGCTATTTCAGGAGCTGCACCGATCTCAAAAGATGTATTGCACTTTTTCCAATCCATTGGAATGAATTTGATTGAAGGGTATGGGCAGACTGAAGGGACAGGTGTTACTACTCTTTCTCCGGAAAATAAAACCAAATTCGGGACAGTGGGTATTGTCCTTAAGGGAATAGATATAAAAATTGCTGAAGACGGTGAAATTCTTGTTAAATCTCCAGGAGTGTTTAAAGGATATTATAAAAGTGATGAAGCAACAGCTGAAACCATTGTGGACGGATGGCTTCTCACTGGTGATGTAGGTGAAATAGACAAAGACGGCTTTTTAACAATAACAGATCGAAAAAAGGACATTATAGTCACTGCTGGTGGTAAAAATATAACGCCCCAATATATTGAAAACAAACTCAAGGCAAGCATTTATATCAATGATGCTGTCGTTATTGGAGATCAGCGCAAATTCTTATCCTGCCTGATTATGATTGATGAAGATAATGTTGTGAAATTTGCCCAGGACAATAAAATTCAGTTCTCCACCTATAAAGACTTAACAATGAGTGAAGAAGTTATTAAACTCATTGATAAAGAGGTTAAACAAGTAAACACAACACTTGCCAGGGTTGAAAATATCAGAAAATTCACTATCCTTCCCAAACGACTTTATGAAGAAGACGGAGAAGTCACTCCCACCATGAAAATCAAACGTAAATTTGTGAATGAAGCCTTTAAAGATATAATTGAAGCCATGTATTAAGATAATATTTTTTGCCACCCATATCTATCATACATCATTTGTTGATGCGGACTGAATATGTACATCTCTCTGGGGAAATGGTATTTCAATGCCTTCTTCAATAAAACGTTTATAAACATTAGTGTTAAGCACATGCAACACTCTACCACGCAACACAGGTCTTTCTACCCAGCATAACAATTCATGGTCCAGACTTGAGTCTCCAAAGCTCCGAAACCGTATGCGGGGTTCAGGGACCTTACAAACATCCGGGTGTTGTATTGCCACATCAAGGAGTATATCATGGACTTTATCAATATCTGAGCCATAGGCAACCCCCACTTTGACAGAAACTCTAAATTTTTCATGCCGGCCGCCGGCCTCGTTTGTGATTCTGCTATTTCCCATAATTGAATTAGGCACAGTTATTTCCACATCAGACCG
>JAIOSM010000384.1 GCA_021107575.1 Desulfobacteraceae bacterium
CAATGAATGAGGCTTCTTCGCCTTCAAGGGTCTCTTCAACAACAACAACTTCACCTGCAGCACCAAAGATTTTATCTTCAATCATGGAGTCAATGGCATCAAAAGCTTCTTTCTCAGTTGTGCAAAGAATCACACCTTTGCCTGCTGCAAGCCCGTCAGCTTTAATAACAATAGGGACTCCCAGATATTTTACATAGGCTTTGGCTTCAGCAGAGTCTGTGAATGCCTTGCCAATAGAAGTTGGGATATTATATCTTTGCATATGTTTTTTTGCAAAATCTTTACTTCCTTCAAGTAATGCAGCCTTTTTATCAGGTCCAAAAAGTTTTAACCCGCGGGACTTAAAAAGATCTGAAATGCCTGCAACTAAAGGCCCCTCAGGACCTACAACAGTGAGATCTATTTTGTTCTTTTCAGCAAAATTTGCAAGAGCATCAATGTCATCGGCGCTTATGGGGACAGATTCTGAAAACTCAGATGTCCCGGCATTTCCAGGGGCACAATAAATTTTATCTACAAGTTTACTTTTTGAAATTTTCCATACCAATGTATGTTCCCTGCCACCACCGCCAACAACTAATATTTTCATTTTTTTATCTCCTTTTTTTATTTTTCCATTGCAAGTTCAATGAGCTTGTCAAGTAACACCGGAAATGAATACCCGGCAACATTTGCTTGTTGCGGGTAAAGGCTTGTTGCTGTCATGCCCGGAATAGTATTGGTTTCAAGTACAAAGAGCTCATTTTTTGTTCCATTGTCTAAAAGAATTAAGTCAGTTCGGCTGTAACCTTTAAGGAAAAGAGCTTTATGAGCTTCTACAGCAAGTCTTTGCACTTCTTTTGTGATTTTTTCATCAATACGGGCAGGGCATATTTCATTAGTTGCACCCACAACATATTTTGCTTCATAGTTAAAAAATTCATATCCTTCACCCGGTACAATTTCAATTACAGGTAATGCTTCAAGTTCTTTGTTCCCGAGTACGCCGCAGGTAAGTTCGATACCTTTTATATATGCTTCTATTAATACAGTGTCGTAATGATCAAAAGCTGTTTTAATTGCAGGAATAAGGTCTTCTTCTTTTTTGACAATTGACATGCCAACGCTTGACCCGGCGCATACCGGTTTTACAACCAAAGGATTCCGGGGAAATCCAAATTGTTCTTTTATGGTGCTTAAATCAATATCTTTTTCAGATAATAGGGCAATATAATCAGGTGTGGGTATCTTTGCTTGATTATAGAGTCTTTTTGATACAAGTTTGTTCATAGCTATTGCATTGCCTAAAACGCCGGCAGACTGGTATGGTATGTCAAGCAGGTCTAAAAGCCCCTGAACAGTACCATCTTCACCATATGGGCCATGTAGAATAATTAGGGCAACATCTATATTTTCTGCATCGTTAACAAGAGTTTTTATATCTGTTTTAGTATCATAGCGTGAAATTTCATATTTTGTTTTATCAAGTGCGTTGTAAACTTCATCACCACTTTTTAATGAGACTTCTCTTTCCGAAGAAATCCCGCCAAATAAAAGAGCAAGATTGATTTTTTTCATTTTAGTAATCCTTTTGAATCATGGTTGAATCATTAAGATAATTTATTAAGCATTTGGTTCCTGTACAGCTCGGTAGTAAGAGAAAAATTTTCTCCATTGGAGGAGCGCATTGTCTCAAGCCTCATTAGATAGTAATTAAGCTTTTTTTGAAGTTTACGCCTTTCATCAGAGTCATATTTTGTATTATCAATTAGATCTTCTGTATTATTTATTTTCTTTTTAAGTTCTACTTCCGGCGGTGCAAATCCTGAATTTTTTAAAATTTTGTGTGCCAGTCTGAGTTCTTCAGGGATATTACTATCAGTGAACTTTAAAGGCTTATTATTGCCTTCTAAATTATCAAACTCACCTTTCTCCTGGGCTTGTTTTATTCTTTGTTCCACCAATCCTTGAAATCCTGAGAGCATTAATTTCTATTACCTTTTTAAATAGTCAATCTGATAGTTTTGATATTTTAGTAAAACAATAGAAGATTTGCAAGAGGAAATCAAAGGTAAAATTAGAGGGAAAATTATGCAAACATCTATATTATCTTGACACTATTGGGTTGATACTGTAAAAATTATTATTTCAAATTATTATAGATGCTTGGCTAATAATTATGAAACGTGGATTAATTTGTTTGTTTTTTCTGATTTTAATTGTCAGTATTTGTTTTCCGCAGGTATCGGGACTGTGTCAGGAAGGCTCAGAGCAGGGGGAAGTAAAACAGCAGCAGCTTTTTGAAGGGTTTCTTTATTTTATTGATAAAGATGGCAGACATTTAAAATCTGTTGAGCAGAAATTTGCAGCAGGTCTTAATTCTCATGACCTTGGACTTGCCATAACCGAGGCGTTAATAAAAGGACCCTCTTCTCCAGAACTTGGTGAAACAGTTCCTGCAGGTACAAAAGTTAATGCTTTGTTTATTACAGATGATGGCAGGGCTTTTATAGATTTTGATAAGAATATCCAAACGTTAGGGGATTATTCTGCTCAAACAGAGATGTTAGCAATTTATTCAATTGTTAATTCTCTTATTTTAAATATTGAAAAAATTAACAGGGTAAAAATTCTTATCCAGGGAGAGACTGTCCAAACGCTTTCAGGGCATATTGATCTTGACTGTTTTTATGAAGCAAATATGTTGATTGTAAAATGAGTAATAAAATAAAAATCGAAAAAATAAGAAATATTGGGATAATAGCCCATATTGATGCCGGTAAAACAACTGTTACTGAGCGTGTTTTATATTATACAGGCAAATCCCATAAGATAGGTGAAGTCCATGATGGAGAGGCTGTTATGGATTGGATGGAAGATGAGCAGAACCGGGGGATTACAATTACTTCAGCTGTAACTGTATGTAAGTGGAAAGATAAACAGATTCAGATTATTGATACCCCCGGGCATGTTGATTTTACTATTGAAGTGGAGCGCGCTTTAAGAGTTCTTGATGGTGCTGTTGGTATTTTTTGCGCTGTGGGCGGGGTCGAACCACAATCTGAGACAGTCTGGCGTCAGGCTGACAAATATTTTGTTCCAAGAATAGCATTGATTAATAAGATGGACAGGATAGGCGCTGATTTTTACAATGCTG
>JAIOSM010000080.1 GCA_021107575.1 Desulfobacteraceae bacterium
ATTGGAAAAACAGGGTATTAAAATTGTCACCCGAATTTCCGGTTCAGTATCCATGGCTGTAACCGAATATATTGAATCACAGCTAAATCCCGAGCTGAGAACCAAGCAACCTCTGCCTGTGCAATCTGCAACACAGAATTTATGGATTGATGCCTTTGGCAGAGGGCTGCATCAATTCCAGGCTTTTTTACCTCTGCTCGTAGGGGTTATCCTGTTGCTGGGTCTTTTCAAGGGGTTTATACCAAAACAGGCTCTGCTCTCAATGTTTTCCGGGTCTGTGCTTTATGATTCTTTCTGGGGTGCCTGCATGGGAAGTATCCTTGCCGGAAACCCTGTCAACAGCTATGTAATCGGCAAAAGCCTTTTCAATGTCGGAGTAGATATGGCCGGAATCACAGCCTTGATGCTGGCCTGGGTCAATGTTGGTTTAATCCAGCTCCCCGCAGAATCAAAGTCTCTGGGTACGGACTTTGCCCTTATACGCAACTTTGCTGCGTTTATAGTAGTTGTATTAATGTCTTCTGTTTTATTCTCACTGACAGGAGGAATTGTATGAGCCGGGCTAAAAATTCTTCATCCCATATGCGTTTTATAACTTTATTGCGACCATGGTTATTTCCTCTGGGAGTTATCATTCTATACGGACTTGGGTTAATGTTTGCACCTGAAAATACTCACAAAGCCTTATCCATCAGTGGATCTATATTCAAAAAACTGGCTCTTCCCATTTGCTTTGCCATTATCGTGATGGTTTTGTTCAACCGGTTTTTATCTCCTGCAACAATCACAAACTTTTTAGGTAAAAACGCAGGTATAAAAGGTGTGGTTCTCTCATCTTTAGCAGGTGTTTTATCCATGGGGCCTGTCTATGCATGGTACCCTCTGCTCAAAACCTTAATTGATAAAGGAGCCTCAAAATTCCATGTTGCAAATTTTATTGGCAGCCGTTCGATCAAGCCCTTTCTTCTGCCTGTTTTAGTGGCATATTGGGGTTGGCGCTTTGCCTTGTTGTTCATACTTATGAGCCTTGCAGGATCGTTAATCGTTGCTTTTATTGTGAGTGTGTGCTGCTCTGATTGATCCTTATTTGAATTTGCATTTACATTTTTGCTCATATATGCACTAAATATCCAACTTGCAAAATACACCGGATTTAATTAAGGAGGACATATGTTTGGGAAAAAATCAGATAATGGATATAAAGAAGTAGTGGATGGAATAAGAATAAAAACTATCAGTTATGGGGAAGAGACACTAATGGCAGAATTTATGCTGAGAAAAGGCTCAGTTTTACCAGAACATACTCATATAAATGAACAAACAGGTTATTTATTAAAAGGTAAAATCAGATTATATATAAATGATTCCTCGAGAATAATGAACCCGGGAGACAGTTGGAATGTCCCTTCGAATGCAAAACATACTGCTGAGATTATTGAAGATTCTATTGCAATTGAAGTATTCACTCCGAGCAGGGATGACTACTTAAAATATATACACAAAAAAGATATTATTGAATAATTATAAGTAAATAGAACTAACTTAAACAAACTATTGTTTTCAGCTTGATCATGCCGGCAGAATTTATATAATTCTACCGGCTTTTTTTATGTGTGGTCAGAGATAACGTGGTCTGATTTTAGTTTTTTCATAAAACTCTTCTATGCCTGTTCCTTTAATCTTTTCATTGATCATTATCCACCTTTTATACAGATCTGCATCAAAGTTTGTTTTTTCACAGGGAAATTCATCACAAAGATAACAAAAATCAATCTGCTTTTCCTGATGGCAAGTGCGCACGCCACACTCCTTAAACATCCTGCATTGTTCATTCCTGCATCCTTTGCAATGTTCTGAAGCAAAGTAATCAAGCATCTCTTTAAAATCAGAATATTTTTGAAAAATTGGATCGCCCAGCAGAGTTTCAAACCTTTTTGCATACAAATCAAAATTACCCAGATTTTCTTTAAGTTTCAAACTGTACTTACGGATATCTCCATTTACATGGGCAAAACATTTTTCACAATTCAGGCCACAAGGAGCTAATGCCGCTTTAATTATTTCGGTTGTCATTGTTTATCTCCTTTTGTTAATTAAATAAAATTGATTATAAAACTTGTATTTTGGAAAGAAAAGTGGCATAAACGACAATATAAGAGGTGATATCGACATGATTATAAAAAAAGTAACTATTCTCGGACTTTATAACTCCATGGCAACCACTATTTTTGGTCCCATGGATATCTTGAATCAGGCAGGCCGGCTCTGGAATCGTGTGAGCAACTCCCATCAAACCCCATTTTTTGATGTAACCATTGCCTCTCCAGATGGGCAGCCCATCAAATGCACAAATAATGTCCTTATCCAGCCCCATTGCAGTATTGAGGAAGTTGATAAAACAGACTTAATTATCATTGCATCAGCTACCTACATTAAAAAAATTCTTCAAAAAAACCCAAAGTTGGTTCCCTGGCTCCTGAAACAATACAATCAGGGTGCTCAAATTGCCAGTATCTGCACAGGAGTATTTTTACTTGCAGAAACCGGTTTGCTGAATGGAAAATCAGCTACTCTTCACTGGGGATTTACAGAGATGTTCGAACAAAAATATCCTAAAATAAGTTTGAGGCCGGACAAAATGTTTATTGACCACGGACGCCTCTATTGTTCGGCTGGGGTTAATGCGGGAATGGATTTAACCCTTTACCTGGTGGAAAAGTTCTGTGGTCGTCAAGTCGCAGTAGAATGTGCCAAGACCATGGTCTTAGATTTAGGGCGGGAATCGCAGACCCCTTATGATTGTTTCCTTTCTTCCAAAGACCATAATGATTCTTTAATTGCAAAAGCTCAGAATTGGATAAAAAAAAATCATACTCAATCTATTGACTATGATCTTCTTGCCAAAAAATATAATATGAGTCGCCGCTCTCTTGAGCGCAGGTTTAAACAGGCCATTGGAATAACGCCTTTAGCTTATCTCCAACAGATTCGCGTTGAAACAGCCAAGCGCCTGCTTGAAGAAGGCATTCGGACTTTTAGTGAAATCACATACCAGGTTGGTTATGAAGACATTTCTTTTTTCAGAAAAATATTTATCAGGCTGACCGGTCTAAAGCCAAAAGAATATCAGCAAAGATTTAAGGGGTATTCAATGGTGGCCGAAAATATGGTAAGCTCTCAAACAAATTGATTAATCAGAGTGTTGTTTAATTTTTACAAATAGTAATAAAGGAGTTTTTACATGGCAGGATCTGAAACAAATAATACATGGACCAGATTAGAAAATCTCGAACCGAATTGTTTTGCATGCGGTTTTGATAACAAACATGGTCTGAATATGAAATTTGAAACAAACAATGAGAAACTAAGGTGCCGTATTGAAGTACCTTCCCGCTTGAGAGGATGGAGTAATCTTGTTCATGGTGGCATCATCTCAACAATGATTGATGAGACAATGTCCTGGTCTGTACTCCACCTTCTGGGCAAACTTTTTCTAACAAAGAGCATAAAAGTTAATTTTAAAAAACCTTTAACAATCAATACACCTGTAATCATATCCGGTTATATTGTTGAACAAAAAAGTGACAGAGCTGTTACCATGGCTGCGGATATTTATGATGAAGATGAAGGATTATATGCAAGTGGTCAAGGGGAGTTTATTCTGTTTACACCAAAACAATTTATAGACCTTGGAGTCATTGACGAGGAACAACTCAAAAGAATGGCTGGTTCTTATGAATGGTTTGATAATTAGCTAGCAGCAAATATTTAACTCAATACAGCGACATTAATTAAAACTCTGTTTACCATGGCATAATTAATTGTTGAAATGGACAAAATGAAAAAAGATTTACTTTCAGAAAAAATCAGAAACCTTGCATGTTCTATTGGGATTGATGCCATAGGATTTACCAATGCATCAGAATTTTCAGGTTATCCATTAAAAGACTCAAAAAGACGGGATCCGAAGCTCTCTTTACCAGATGCAAAGGCAATCATTGTTGCAGGCATATATATAGGTGGTATAACCCTGCCAAAGTGGGCTGATCCCTGGTACGGCAGAACAAGCAGGCTCTTCCTCTCAGAATTTTTCCTTGATGTTGTAAAACCTCTTAAACCTATTGTTGATCTTATCAAAAATGAGGGGTATCAGGCCATTGTTTGTGAGGAAGGTTCAAATCTTCCGTTAAAACTTGCTGCAATAAGAGCAGGATTGGGTTGGCAGGGGAAGCATTCTTTACTGATATCTAAAAAGTATGGAACTTTTTTAGCTCTTGGGGGGATTATTACAAATATTGATCTTGAGTACAATACTCAAGAGGAGCCTGACAAATGTAAAAAATGTGATAAATGCCAAAGCGCCTGCCCTTTAAATGCGCTTAGTCAACCATATCTATTGAATAGAGAACAATGTATGTCCCATGCTTTATCCAATGAGGGTTTGCCGAAAAAAGTAAAAGATGTCATGGAAAACAGGATTATTGACTGTGAGATATGTCAACAAGCCTGCCCGTGGAACAAAAAGCATATTAAAAATCCTTTAACAACAAATATGACTATATCGTTTCAAAAAATGGTAAAAGATTGGGAAAAATTTTTTTACTTACCTGATTTAGCAAACCTGTCAGAAAAAGAATATAAAGAAAAACTTGATCATCTTAAGATAGATATCCCTTTCAGTCTGTTCCACAGGAATGTTTTGATTGCACTTGAAAAAGCAAAAAAAATTAAGGATACCTGATGGTACTGAAAATTTCCCCTGACATTTCCATTCCTGATGATGAGATAGAACTGTCTGCTATACGGGCCCAGGGAGCAGGAGGGCAAAACGTTAATAAAGTATCTTCGGCAATCCATCTGCGCTTTGATATCAACAAATCTTCTCTACCGGAGTTCTATAAACAAGGTCTGTTAAACCTTAGAGACCAGCGTATCAATAAAAATGGCGTGGTTGTTATAAAGGCCCAGCAATTTAGAACCCGGGAAAAAAATCGGGAAGATGCTCTTGAGCGGTTAAAAAAATTAATTAAAAAAGCGGGCATTGTACAGAAAAAAAGAAAACCAACCAGGGCAAGCAAAAGCTCTCAGAAAAAACGGCTTGACAGTAAAGTCAAGCGGGGCAGAACAAAAGCTTTGCGAGGCAGGGTTTCAGACGAATAGTTGTATTCTTATGACTTATTATTCAAATTTCTTCCCGGCTGCCTCCTCAATAGCTGATACGATCCATGTCCCAAGGGCTTTTTTATTAACTTGTCTGATCTCTTTTCGGATAAGCTTGAGGTCTAATTCAGCTCTGGCCATTGTCTTGTGCCCGCCCGCTGAGCCATACCTGGAAAAGGCTTCTTTTGCGGTAGTGCCTGCCCCTTTTCTTAAGCCATCATTTCTGATTATTATGATTAGTTCCTTTTTATAAACACCGGAAATAATACTCCAGTTCACCCTTGCAATGGTCAAAAAAAAGTCTGCTACAACAACCAGTTCATCAGGCTTTGATATATTCCCTGCATGAAAAAAAACACGATTGTGAATAATTTCCCTCTGTTTTATAGCGCAACCTAAAAAATCCAAATCTCCCTGAGTCAACAAGGCTCTTTCAACCTTAGTCACGATATTATTATCTGCAAATTGATAAAGGTATTGAAATGCCCTGATATCTCTCAGAATAGTCTGTCTTGTAAAATTCGATGTATCTGTCTTTATCCCCAGCATCAATGCCGCAGCAAGCTTTGAAGAGGGTTTTATCTTCTTTGATTTAAGATATTCTGTCATAATGGTTGAACAGGCACCGTAATTTGACCTTATATCAACAAAAGTTGCATTATCATTGGTTAATGGATGATGGTCAATAATCACATCATAGTCAAACTCAGCAAATCTCTCGTTATGATCAGGCTGGGAGTCCACTATAACAAACAGATTAAAATCCTCTTTTTTTATATCATCAAGCAAAACAATATCTGATTCTGTATATTCTATCATGGCAAGGTTATCCGGTCGGCTGATCTTGTTAAAATAGGCAATGACAACCTCATTTACCTTACGCCATAACAGCCTTCTGACTGCCATGCCGCTGGCTATGGAATCAGGGTCTGCGTTGATCACCACCAGAACCTTTGAACTGCCGGTGAAAAAACTGAAAAACTTTTTTAGTGTATCTTTATTACTCATTTTGAAATTTTCCTTTATTCCCACTGAAAAATAATGTCAATATAATAAAAGAATATCCAATAACAGCTAAAACCGCAAACCACCCGTAAAAAACACCCAGGGGAGCAAGAACAATGGCTGTCAGCCAGTGCATAAGAATCACGGTTGGGGAGTGCAATTTTATGGGAAAATCATCAAACCTGCAAATGACAGATAAACCGCAAAGGTTCCAGCCGTAAAGTGAGGCAAATACATGCATGTGAAGTAACCATTTTGTTTTTTGAGGGTCATATCCCGGTGACATCTGGAAAAATATATATGCAATTCCTGTTACAGCTGTAAAAATCAAAAACACTATGCCAGAGGTTAAAAATGATTTCTGCTGGATATTATCTGCAAATTTGTAATAAAGGAAAAATACAGTGGTCACTGCAAAAAACAGTGCAAAAGTTACAAAAATCTGTGGAATAAATCTCTCAAATAAAATAAACCCGAAAAAAATTATCACACCAAGAGTGATTGTCCAGAAACATACTTCCATGAGTATCTTAGTTGATGACTCTTCTACTTGTTTCAGCATTGAAAAAACCAGGGAAAGTGTAATTAAGGATAAAGGGAAAGAAAAGCCTAAAAAAAATGTGTTCAGAGTCAACTTATCCATGGTCACAAACTTAAAATATTCATTATTTAAAATAACCAGAGATGCCATGATAATTCCTATAGAAAGGCACAATAGCGATGCCTGGTGGAATTTTTCTGATACAGATTCTTTAGATTTAAAAAACTGCATTGGAAGAAAAGAGAATTTTTCAATTCTGATTTTTTCCACCAGCACAAACAGCAGGAACGAAATAATAATGGTAATGGGATAGATTTTAAAAAAAGCAGAAAAAGCATAAACTAACGAGCCTGCAAAAAAAAGCCGGACTGTTTTAGAGGCTTTTAATTTACCCTGAGTGTAATAAAGGAGGATGGTTCCACCGGAACAAAGGTTAAAAAGAAAAATATGAAGTCGTTCAAAACTATAATTGTCTGCCGGGAAATAGACTTGAATGAATCCAAAAATAAGAGCTGTGATCATTAAAATGGAAAAAAGAATTTTTAATTTTATATTCATTTTGTTTTACCTGCTTCTTTAATAAATCTATCTGCCAAGCATATCTTTGAGTGCATTAAAAAGCTCTGGATGCTGAAATGAAAATCCGGTATCCAGCAGCTTCTCTGGTGTGACCCGGGCACTTGTCAAAAGTGTTTCTTTTCCCATCTCTCCCCATAAAAGTAGGGCTAAAAACTTTGGAAGAGTAAAAAACACTTTTTTTGAAAAGACTCTGGCAAGTGTTTTTGAAAACTCCTTATTAGTAACAGAGTTGGGAGCAGTTAAATTAACAGCTCCTTGAATCCGGTCATTACTCAATATATGCAAAATCCCTGACAAGACATCATCCATACTGATCCAGCTCATATATTGTCTGCCATGGGAAAGCTTCACCCCACAGCCGGATTTAAAAGGCAACTCCATCCTTGCAAGGGCGCCTCCTGCCGGGGTAAGCACCATGCCTATCCTGAGCTGAATAGTCCTGATCCCTGTTTTTTGAGCATCAACAGAGGCCTCTTCCCATTGTTTGCAAACTTTGGAAATAAAACAATCTCCCACAGTGGATGTTTCATTTAATATCTTATCTTCTCCTTCGCCATAAAATCCAACGGCAGACGCAGATAT
>JAIOSM010000189.1 GCA_021107575.1 Desulfobacteraceae bacterium
CTAAAAATGTATAATAATAGTTACCAACTATTAGGAGAATTAATTTATGACTGCCTATTTTAAAAACATATCATTTAAAAAAGCAATATTTTCAGGCTCAGTTGCGTGGCTTGGGTCTGAAATTACATTTGAATTGATTGGCTTTGAAACTCAAGCACTGTTTCAAATTTTTTCAGATTCTTTCGTTTTACATAACTATTTATTTCAGTTTTCACTACTTGTATTATATTGTATTTTTGCCTTCAGATTTATAAATAAAATATTTGCTGGATAAGATAGATAAAATTGATAATTATTAGTTCAAAGAGATAAAATCAAAAATAGCTATTCACAAATTGATGTGGTTTATAAACTGAGACCGTTCAGTTGACCTAATAGTAACCACATACTTTTTCTAATTTGTGCTTGAAAACACGATCTATTAAACTTTTAACACACAAAGTACAATTAACCAGCTATACGGTTATTTGCGAGTTTAAGGGGAAAAAATGAAAAACAACTTTGGAAAGCATAAAAACGAAGTTCTTGGTTATAGCTGCTCATGTTTATCAATGATCTTCCTTATGACAGGCAGACCATGCGATTCGTTTGTTTTTTGGCTCAGTTTTTGTATGGTCATTATATGTTTTGTCTGTATTAATCTTGCCTATCGCACTGTCTTTAATAAAAAATTTAAAGATGAAACATAACTTTTCCATACAGCAGTTTTTACCCATGATTTACCAAATTCTGGTCGTATTTTTTACCAAATTAAACATCATGAAATTTACCCTCTTTTTTGCTGTTTTCCCAAATTAAACAGGTCTACTGGAGAGAATTTTTGTATGATTGTACAGGTAAGCCTGTATTGACAGGTGTCTTTATTTTATTTTTCTTATGATGAGAAAGGTAAAATAAGCAAAAATAAAGGGGGGGGATATGATGCATTTGCTCCCCACTCCCCACATGCGGCTATTCCTTGGCAGGTTGCCCCCCGGCAGAGCCTGCCGCTGTTTCACCGAACAATCTTAACTTAGTTTCTGACCTTTAGATCATAATATTTGATCGATATTTTTTTCTATCCTCCAATGGGCTGGATCAAGGCTGCATTGACATCATCAATACCTATCTGCATTTTTTAATCTCTCAATTGTTCAATACTTAACTTCATAGCATCTGCAAGTTTTGCAAGGGTGGCAGTTCTTCTTTTATTTTCAGTACGTTCCATTTGGGATAGAGCAGCTTGAGAAATACCAGTTTTTTGGGCAACTTCCTTTTGAGTTAAGCCAAGATAAAGTCTCCAGGCTTTAATTAGAGGCATGTTCTCTAAAATTGCCTTTTCTGCTACTTCGCTGGGGACAGTATCATCTTCTTGATTCCCAGGTAGAAGTGTCAAGTAATCATCATATGAAATAACGGCAAAAGCCGGAAGGCCATTTTGTTTTATTATCTGGACATTATTTATATGTGCGTTCATTTCTTTTTTTAACCTCCTTTATTTCAATAATTTCGAGTTTAGCTGTAAAAAAAATTCTCCAATTTTTTACTCTGAATTTTAATAAATCCGTAGTCTTATATTTAGTTATTTTAAATTCTACATTTGGATATGTCAGCAGTTGACGAACTTTAGCTGTTATCTCCTTGTTTGATAGACATTTCTTTAATTTTTTTAATTTGTCTAACTGCTTTGGTTTTATATTAAACTCGCTTCATAATTCTAACATATAACTTATAATATAAGATAGTCAAGAAAAATTCACAAGGCTAACACTTGTAAATATTCTTATATGCTCTTTTAATTTGAGGGAATATGCCATATCTTATGGTGCAATGTGGGAAATAACCCTTAGTAACCTGGCAATCTGAAATGATTTTTTTCAAGTCTTGACAACTTATACCGGTCTCATATATTTATTGGGATATTTATTTGTATAATATTGAATTACTAAAATGTTTGAACATTATAACAACCTTATAATTATTTTTAGGAGATTTTAATGAATATTCTTTTTTTTGGACCTAATGGAAGTGGTAAAGGAACCCAGGGAACTATCCTGAAAGACAAATATAATATGGCGCATATTGAGTCTGGCTTAATTTTCCGTGATAATATAAAAGGCGGAACAGATCTTGGTAAAAAAGCCAAAGAGTATATTGATAAAGGTGACCTTGTACCTGATGATATTACTATTCCCATGGTCCTTGACAGACTGAAACAAGATGATTGCAGCAATGGATGGCTTCTTGATGGATTCCCAAGGAATAAAGTTCAGGCTGAAAAGCTTGATGAATCTTTGAAAAAAGAAGGTATGAAAGTTGACTATGTTATTGAAATCCTTCTTGACCGCCAGATTGCAAAAGAGAGAATCATGGGACGACGTCTCTGTGAAAACAATAATAACCATCCAAATAATATATTTATTGATGCTATCAAACCTGATGGAGATAAATGCCGTGTATGTGGTGGCGCGTTAACAAAACGTGATGATGACCAGGATGAAACTGCAATAGATAAAAGACATTCAATCTATTATGATGCTGATACCGGAACACTTGCTGCTTCATATTACTTTAAAGCTATTGCTGAAAAAGACAGCAATGTTAAATATCTTACACTAGCAGGGGAAAAAGATCTTAAATCAGTAACAGATGAGCTCATCTCCAAACTTTAATAATTTGAGCCTCTTGCAGAGACAAAAAAAGTAGCTTTATAAAAAAATTACCACACATTTGGTTTGCACTGCAAGAGGTTCTGTCCACGGATTACCGTTTTCAGGTCTGCTGATACAAGGTACGACATCATCCTAGTGGGTAAGGTTATCTCAGGTAATAGGTTTTCCCCTCCTGCACCAGGGGTAAAGGAGCATTTGCCAGGAATGGGGTGTGATATCCCAGTACTTGACCGGATATGGCTTGCTGCAGCTTTTCAACCTGCTTCCAGTGAGTGTGAACGCTGCCGGGATTGTCAAAATCAACTTCGTGAAAAACAAGATTGCATGATGCAAACCATTTAGGAAGAAGTTCATCGCGGTTAAGAATGGTATTGAGGGTTTCATCAAGCTTGGTGTCCCCGGAAAACCCCAGCATTTTTCCGCCGGCCGAAATTCTGAATCCCAATGTGCCGTAGGGCAAAAAATGATGGTTCCAGCGGCAGTCCAACTGAATCAAACCCAGTTGCAGAGGGGTTCCGGGGGATAGAGGTATAAAGTTCACCAGTCTATTGAACCCAGGACACAGAAAAGTAAACTGTTTTTTGAGCAACTCAAAAATACGGGGTGCTGTTATAAGGTTTATGGGAATTTTA
>JAIOSM010000238.1 GCA_021107575.1 Desulfobacteraceae bacterium
CATTAAATATATTTGCCTGGCTGCTGTTGTTGGTTGTTCTACTTGTTTTTCACAGGGTGCAACCTGAATTTGAATCGTTTTTTGATCGTTTTTATCGCCTGAACCTCAGGACCTTCTGGGATATCAAATATTTATCTCTGCTGATTTATTTTGTCATGTCAGGTATTATCATCAATCTGATTGGATTGATGATCAGCAGGTATCGTGGCAGAAGAAAAAATGACCACACGGTTTCACTGCTAATCACAGGAGGTATTTCTTTTACGCTTCTTTTGATAGCCCTGTTTCATCTGTAAATTTTGCAACCATGCGAAAAGATTAATTTTTGTCCCAAAATATCGTAAAGTATCTTTATAAAAATTTCGAGACACCATCTCTCTATGTTTTTGATTACGATATGAATGTAATAATTGTTGTTTACCCTAGAAAATCGCTGATTGGCAGAAGCTATAAAGAAAAGCCTGATGTACGAGGCAAAAAATTCAAAAAGTAAATAAAAATATAAAGTAACAACATATTACTATTCATAGCATCTTGCAAAATCTATATACATATAGTTACAGAATTTTTTCCAATGCCTTGTGCCTTTGCTTGAAAAATAGAACTTTTTATTGTAATCTCTGGTTGATTTAATTTACAAGACTGTTTTTGTCTTGTTTTTTTATTTAACAATTAATGTAATTTTAAGAACAGTATTTTTATGGAACTATATCAGGGCATACTGCTTGGAATCTTACAGGGGATTACTGAATTTCTGCCTGTGAGCAGTTCAGGGCATTTGGTGTTAGGCCAGCATTTTTTCAATCTGACAGAGCCAATGCTTGCATTTGACATAAGCGTACACATGGGAACACTTGCTGCAATTGTCATTGTTTTTTTCAAAGATATAAAAGAAATTGGTATATCTGTTTATAAAGCTATTTATGCAAAATCAGATATTAAATTTTTTTTACTCATTATCACGGGCTGCATTCCAACAGCAATTATAGGCTTTATAATACAAATCTGGGAAGATGTTATTTTTTCATCAATTTTGCTTGTAGGATTTATGCTTATTGTTACCGGATGTATTTTATGGCTGACCAGGCACAAACAAAAGCCAATGAAAGAACAAAGCATGGATATATCAAACTTCAGCTTTAAATCTGCTTTTTTTATCGGAGTTTGCCAGGGTATCGCTGTTATTCCGGGTATTTCAAGATCCGGTGCTACAATTTCAGCAGGGCTTTTTGCAGGGCTTGACCGAAAAATGGCTGCAAAATTTTCTTTTTTATTATCCATTCCTGCTATTATTGGAGCTGAGCTGTTACAATTGATAGGATCATTAAACTCACTGGGATCAGTAAACCAGCCTGTAATAATGACTAATATAACTCTTTTCGGGACTCTATCTTCATTTATTACAGGTTATATTGCACTTATTATTTTGCTCAGAATAGTTAATAATGGAAAACTCCATCTTTTTGCACCATATTGCTGGGTTGCAGGAATTGCAGTCATTATTTATGATTTAACATCCTTATTATAAAGGAAGAAAATATATGAACCCGCAGATTTTCAGAGAGTACGACATAAGAGGAATTGCCCATAAAGACATTACAGAAGATGATGCTGAAAGTATTGGAAAAGCATATGGGACTCTTGTACTACAAGATGGCAATAAGAAAGTAAGTGTTGGAAGAGATTGCAGATTAACTTCGAAATTGTTTTCCAGGCGTTTTATTGAAGGTATTCTTTCCACAGGTTGTGATGTGGTTGATATCGGCTTATGTCCAACTCCAGTTCTCTATTTTTCCATTGAGCATCTCCCAACCCAGGGCGGAGCAATGATAACGGCTTCCCACAATCCTGCCGAATATAATGGTTTTAAACTTATGAATGGCTCTGAGTCCATTCACAGTCAGGGATTACAGGATTTGCGCAAAATCATTGAAAAACAGAATTATGCCACAGGTTCAGGCAGAAAAAAAGACGCTGATGTCATCACTCCCTATAAAGAATTTCTACTCAATAACATCTCCATTGATAAAGGAATTAGAATCGGAATTGATTCCGGGAACGGTACAGGTGGAATCACTGCTCTTCCGGTCTTAAAACAATTGGGATGTAAAGTATATGATATTTTTTGTGACCCGGACGGCTCTTTTCCCAATCATCCTGCTGATCCTACTGTTAAAGACAACATGCTTGAGCTTATTGATCTTGTAAAGACAAAAAACCTTGACCTTGGAGTTGGTTATGAAGGTGATGCTGATAGAATAGGTATAGTTGATAAAACAGGTCAGCTGATTTATGGCGATCAACTCATGGTAATATTTGCAAGGGAAATTCTCTCAAGAAGGCCCGGCTCAACTTTTATATCAGAAGTAAAATGCTCACTGACTATGTATAATGACATTGAAAAGCACGGCGGCAAAGCAATAATGTGGAAAACCGGACATTCATTAATAAAGAAAAAAATGAAAGAAGAGAATGCTGCTCTGGCAGGTGAGATGAGCGGGCACATGTTTTTTGCTGACAGATATTTCGGGTTTGACGATGCACTCTATGCAACTTTGAGACTGCTTGAAATATTATGCAATACACAGAAAAGTGTGTGTGAGCTCATATCTGATTTGCCTGAAACATTTAATACCCCGGAAATTCGAATCGACTGTCCAGATGAGATCAAATTTAAAGTTGTGGAAGAAATCTGTAATCTTTATAAAACCAAAGGCAGGGTCATTGATATAGATGGCATGCGAGTTGTTTATGATGACGGATGGGGTCTTGTAAGAGCATCTAATACCCAGCCATCACTTGTTTTAAGGTTTGAAGCCACAACTGAAAAAAGGCTTGATCATATAAGATCAGATATTGAAAAAAACCTTGACCAAATCATTAAAACCATAAAGCTATAGAGGAAACTTGATAAATTAACATGGAATTATCACAACAGCAACAAAACGCAGTTGAACATATTGGTTCCCCTGCCCTTGTAGTTGCAGGAGCAGGTTCCGGTAAAACCAGAACTCTTACAGCCAAAATATCACACCTGATTGATAAAGGTTTTGATCCCAGAACAATACTTGCAATAACTTTTACAAATAAAGCTGCTGAAGAGATGAAGTCACGCCTTTATAAAATGACAAACCTTGGATACCAGGATTTTCCATGGGTGAGAACCTACCATTCAGCATGCCTGATTATTTTAAGAAAACACGGGCATCTTTTAGGATATTCTCCTTCAATCCAGATTTTTTCAACATATCAGCATCAAAAACTCATAACAGAAATTCTGGTAAAACATAATATTGAAAAAAAACAGAAAAACAAGGTAATGTCAATTATTTCAAAAGCTAAAAACTCAGGCTATCCTGAAAAATACTTTGATTCCATGATACCTGTACGAGGCATGAGTTTACCCGAAATTTACAAAGAATATGAAGATCGGCTCATGCAGATGAACTCAGTTGATTTTGATAATATTCTTCTCAAAACCAGGGATATCCTGAAAAATAATAAAAATATCAAAAAACATTATCAGGAGCATTTTTCCTATATTCTGGTTGATGAATATCAGGACACCAATGATCTTCAGGAAGAGATTACAAGATTACTCTTAGGAGATCATGGTAATCTGTTCTGCGTGGGAGATGACTGGCAGGCAGTTTATGGGTTCAGGGGCAGTAATGTTGATCATTTTTTAAGTTTCCCTGACAAATATAAAAATTCAAAAATTTTTAAACTTGAAGAAAATTACAGATCTGCTGATGAGATTGTCCAGGTTGCAAATGATTTAATTGATGCCAACCCTGACAAAATGGACAAAAAATGCTTTTCCAATAAAAACGGTGGCAGTGTCGAAATCCATGATTTCATGTCTGATTATGAAGAAGCTAAATGGATAGCACTAAAAATATTTTCTCTTGAAAGCCGCGGACAAGGGGTTCCTTTTGATAAGATAGCAATAATTTACAGAACAAAATTCTGTTCTCTCCCCTTTGAAAAAACATTTAGAAAATATAAAATACCTTACAAAATGATGGGTGCCCAGGGTTTCTTTGAAAGAATGGAAATCCTTGATATAAATTCATATTTAAGCGCTGCTGTATTTCCTGATGATGACGTCTCCTTTGAAAGGATTATCAATACTCCAAGGCGTGGCATCGGGCCATCATTGCTAAAAAAAATCAACTCATTCAGGCTCGAAGGCATGAGCCTTCAAAATGCAACAAGAAGTACGCTTCATGAAAAAATCCTGTCAGCAAAAGTGCATGCCAGCCTGGAAGCTCTTTTTGAACTTTTAGACTCAATTGGCAATCTTTCTCCACGGCTTGCCATTGACCAGGTGCTTGGCGAGACACAATATTTTGATTATTTAAAGAAAAAGACAAAAACAAAAGAAGAATATATCTCCAAGACTGAAAACCTTGAACAATTAAAATACAGTGCAAAAGCAAAGGACAACCTTTTAGATTATCTTGAAGAAGCCGCCTTGATAAGAGAAGATAAAGAAGATGATGAAGATAACAAAAAAGGTGTTTCTCTTCTTACCATTCATGCAGCAAAAGGTCTTGAATATGACTCGGTCTTTATTGTTGGATGCGAAGAAAACCTTTTCCCCCACTGGCGCTCACTTGCCTCGGGTGATGCAGCTCTCCATGAGGAAAGAAGACTTATGTATGTTGCCATGACCAGAGCTAAACGTTTTTTATACCTTACCCATGCAAATTATAGAAAAGGTAACTTTGCCTACCGAAGCAGATTTTTAGATCATATTGAAGAGGCTTGCAGCTAAAATCATGCTTCTTAAAAAAGGACTTATTCCCTCTCCTCAGAAAAGAGTGTTTACAACTCTTTTTTTCACAATTTTTATAACAGTGACCGGAGTTGGGATTGTAGTCCCTCTGCTGCCAATATTTGCCCACGAACTGGGCGCTTCAGGGCTCTACATCGGCATGGTATTTGGTTCGTTTTCTATTTCAAGAACTATTCTTTTACCTGTTTTTGGAAGACTTTCAGATAAAAAAGGGAGAAAACCATTTATACTTGGTGGACTTGCAGGCTATGCCATAACTTCTCTGGCTTTTATGTTCACTACTGATGTTGAATCTCTCATTATAGTCCGATTTTTTCAAGGGATTGCTTCTGCTATGATCATGCCCGTTGTTCAGGCATATGTTGGTGAAATCACAGATAAAGGCAGTGAAGGATATTCCATGGGGCTTTTTAACATGTCCATGTTTGCAAGCTTAAGCCTTGGACCATTAATAGGCGGCGTATTAAAAGATGCTTTTTCCATGAATTTTGCCTTTGGATGCATGGGTGTTCTCTCTGCAATGGGGCTTTTTTTAAGTATAATTTTTCTCCCTTCTGCCGATAAAGAAAATATTTCAATACGAGAACAAACCCCTGTATCTCTCTTATTGCTTATAAAAAACCTTGATATTTTAGCACTTATTTCAGTCAGGTTAGCCTATACAGCATGCATTGGTGTTATCTGGTGCTTTGTTCCTCTTTTTGCAGATAAAGCTTTCTCACTTTCAAGCACTGCTACAGGATTCCTTCTAATGTTTGGTATTTTTATAAGTGGTATTTTAAACCTGCCAATGGGCTATATTGCTGACAGAACCAATAAAAATCTTCTGGTTATAGCAGGCGGGAGCTTATGCATTCTTGCAATGTACCTTCTTGCAATATCTGTTTCCTACTATGACCTTGTTGTCAGCATAGCTGTATTCGGACTTGGCGGTGGCATTTCCATGCCTGCATTAATGGCAATAGCAGTTATTAAAGGTGGGGAAGCTAATGCCATGGCCTCTGTTATCTCACTGATAACTGTTGGTCACAGCCTTGGAATGCTCATCGGCTCTGTAGCTGCCGGCATTATTATGGATATTTCAAGCTTAAGCAATGTTTTCCCCTGCGGGCTGATATTAATGGCAGCAGGAGTGCTTGCCTTTATAATATTAACAACAATTAAAAAGAATACTCTGCCCGGACCTTCTCAGACAGGCCTTTAGTTAATTCAAGAACTTTTTTTGCTGCTTTAAAGCTTATAGAACCTGTACCGCAACTTGGAGTAATAAAAATCTGCTCCAGCAGCATTTGTTTATCAAGTCCTGTTTTTTGAGCATGATTTATTTGCTCTTCAAATTTTGAAAACAATGTCTCAATAGTTTCTTTTTCTATTATATCTTCATTATGGGTCGGTACTATTCCCCATGCAAGGAGAGAGCCTCTTTCAAGATATTTTTTTATATCACCGGGAAATAAAATGAACTTTTCAAAATATGAATAGGCATCAAAACTGATAACATCAATTTTTGATGCAAGCAGCACATCCCATTGAGTATTTGCACAAACATGGACACCTGAAAGCCCATCTTCACTATGCACAGCATCAACTATTTCTTCTATTGCCTCTGTTACATCTTCTTTTGTAATTGTGATGTATGCTGATGTTCCAAACCCTGCAAGGCTGGGCTCATCAATAAAAACAATTGGAACAGCCCCTCTTTTTGCAAATTCTTTTGCCTGCCATTTTGCATTCATGGCAAGTTTTTTTATCATGACCTCTCTTAATTGTTCATTATAAAAAACAGATCTGTCCTCTTGATCTTTTACAGCAGTGCCAAAGGTTACAGGCCCTGTAACCTGGCCCTTAAGCGCAACAAACGGCAACCCTTTTTTATCAATCCGCTCATCAAGCTGGTCATCAACCTGGCGTAAAAATTCTTTAAAACCTTTGCCGGTTTCAGGAGTAAAAGAAAAAATCGAAGATTCAATCTCAGATACACCTTCACTAATCAGAAGATACTCTTCAAAAAATGCAAGGTATTCCTCATCAAAGCCCTGTTTTGTGGTATCAAAATAAAATTTATCATTATCCTGGACCAATCCGGGTAATCCTGACATAAACTGTTCCAGCATACCTTCGTTAGGAAGCATGGGAAGCTGTGCCCACAGAGGTATTTCAGGAGTATATTTAAAAATAAGCTCTGTTGCATCTTTATAACTCTTCATAGGCAAGCTGCCAATAAGAACCGGAAGAGCTTTTGGTTTAAAATCTTTCATAATATTTTCAATCCTTCGTTAAAAACATATAAACATTTATTAATATGCTTATATACTATAAAGAACAAAGCACTGTCAACCAATAAAACAGATTGACTTTTAAAAAATATTAAATTACCTATTAACAGAAAGAAAGATTAACCTGATATTTATAAATCAGTTAAATCTTCAATTAATTTAAGATGTTGTGTTGCAACGCAAAACAACTGACAAGGCGGAGCTATGCACTCTATAAATTGTGACCTTTGAGTAATGCTTGTGAATCATGGATCAGGCTTGAACTTCTGGTTGACTTACATGCTTTTATATTGTATTGAGGAAAGTAGAAAAATCCATGGGATATTTTCTATCTTTTGGTATTAATATCACGATAAGTAGAAAATTTTTCCATCGTATATAGGTGGTATGTGGAATATTTTCTATCTATTTACACTGTTAAACCGCCTTCGGCGGTTTAACGGGCGTGCGCGATGAGCCCGATTGTCATACCGCCGAAGGCG
>JAIOSM010000161.1 GCA_021107575.1 Desulfobacteraceae bacterium
TAAACAAGGATTTATAAAAAAATGAGTGTTAAAATAAATATTCACCTGACACATCGCCAACATACTGATAATCAGAAAAGCGTTGATGTTGAGGGAGAGACGGTTGGGGAAGTCCTTACCAATTTATGCAAAAAGTACCCAGGCCTGAAATCTGAAATTTTTGACACCAAAAATGAGCTTTTAAAACATATTGAAATATATCTCAATGCTGAAAGTGCTTACCCTGATGAACTTAAAAAAAGTACAAAACCTGGCGATGAGCTCCATATTACTACAATTCTTAGTGGGGGGTAAAATAAGGTAGATAGAATAGATCTATTTTTTAATTGACTTTACTTATGGAAAAAATTATATTTTTCTCAGATTGTTTTTCAAAAAGGCTAATAATGACCATACTAAATGGAGATAAAAAAATGAAAAGAATCTTTGATAAAATAGGGTTTTTATTTATTTTGATTACGCTGCTACTTGTCATGCCATTAACGGCTCAAGCTGAAAACAAATCTCCACTTACTGTTTTCCGTGCAGCTGTATGCTATAACATTGTTGAGCATGAACCTTTAGACATTGGAACGACGTTTACAAACAATGTCAACACACTATATTGTTTTTCAGAAATCATGGGTGCAAAAGCCAATACACACATAACACATATCTGGTATTATATGGGAACTGAGCGCGCCAGAAAACAATTAAGAGTACATGATGCAAGATGGCGCACATATTCATCCAAGCTTATTCAAAAACATGAAATAGGCAACTGGGAAGTGCAAATAATAGACTCAGACAAAAACATCATAAAAAGCCTGAAATTTAATATTACACAATAGTTATTGTAAAAAAATATTAACCTTCCATTCAGATTTAGGCTTTGCTCCTTTCCTTTACCTTTTTTCTGTTTTGGCGTATTGTAAAATTTTTCTTGACAGCCTGTTTTTATTATCTTAATTGTATATATTATTGAGTTTGTAAATCATCAGCAACTTGAACTTGATTCCTCTGACCCGCACGACACCTCAATCACTACAACTCCAAAGTTCCGGGAACCGTGGAGTAACTTAGATAATAATAGGAGAAAAAATGAAAAACTTTACTTTTCTTATCCTGGCATCTTTGGTAGTGACATTCTTTAATGTTCCCATCTCAGCTGCAGCAAGCTATTCAACTGCCCAAATTACAAATAACGAATATGATGATGATACCCCCCGGATAAGCGATGGCGGTCATGTGGTCTGGCGTGGAAAAAAGAATGGATCAAACTTTGAAATATTTTTATATAATGGCTCAACTACTATCCAACTTACTAATAACAACTATGATGATTATACTCCCCAGGTAAACAGCAACGGCCATGTGGTCTGGCGTGAATGGAATGGTACCATCAATAAAATATTTTTATACAATGGCTCAACCACTATACAGCTTGGTGACAACACATACCATAACTATGCCCCTCAAATAAACAGCAACGGTTATGTGGTGTGGTATGGATGGGATGGCTTAGACAATGAGATATATTTATACAATGGTTCAACCACTATACAGCTGACTGACAACAATAAAAATGACTATGATCCCCAGATAAATGACAGTGGCCATGTGGTCTGGCGCGGCAATGATGGCTCGGATTTTGAGATCTTCTTATACGAAGGCTCGCTACCCGCAACCCAGCTTACGACCAACACCTATGCGGACCATGGTCCCCAGATAGGTAACAATGGTCATGTGACCTGGCGCAGAAATGATGGCAACGACTGGGAGATCTTTTTATACAACGGTTCAACCATTGCCCAGCTTACAAACAACGCCTTTGATGACTGGGAGCCCAAAATAAACAACAACGGCCATGTGGTCTGGTATGGATGCTTTGATGGCGCAGACAATGAGATATATTTATACAATGGTGACTGGCATACTCTTACTATCAACACCTACGATGACCGCAATCCTCAAATAAATGACAATGGACATGTAGTCTGGCATGGAACAAATGAAATATTTTTATACAATGGTTCGAGTACTGTCCAGCTTACTGATAATATCTACAATGAACAATTTCCCGAGATAAACAGCAACGGCCATGTGGTTTGGGAAGGACATGATGGATCAGAATATGAAATTTTTTATGCTGTTCCAGTTAATCAGACAATGCCCTGTATACCACTTTTATTACTAAATAATTAAGAAATATTCAAATACTTTTTAGTTGTTCCTGTGCGTAAAATATCTTCTTTAAAATATTTTAAAAATGTTTTTTCTGTGCGTGTCGGAATTTTATCCTGAAGCAAAACAAGGGAAATTTTATTAATAACATCCTGGCAAGAAGTTTTTATGGGAACAATGATATTTTTCCTGATCTCTTTTTGCACAATATGAGAAGCAATAACACCCAGCCCGATATTGTGGGTTATCCCGGTAATCACTGCCTGATGACTGTCTACTGTCATGACCCTGTTAAGGTTCACAGAAAATTTATTAAAATGATGTTTAAACCAGTTTTTTAGAGTTAACGAAGTTCTTTGATAGGAAATAAACTCTTTTGATGCAAGGTTTTCAAAGGAATGATCCCCTCTTATCTCTTTATCATAATAGTTTTTTGAACATGCAAGTATTACCTCTTCTTCAATTAATGGCTCAATACTGTAGATACCAGAGTCTCCAAAAATTTGTTCTTGTGTTAAAAAAGCATCAACAAGTCCAAAATCAAGATCCCCATTGGCTATCATAGGGAAAATCTCCGAGGGATCACCAAGTTTTAAAGAAAATATAACTTCCGGATATACCTCTCTAAACCTTGCAACTATGCCGGGAAAGTATGATTTTCCAAACTCAATAGGTGAACCTATTTTTAAAAGTCCTGAGGGCTTTTGCCGTGCCTGTTTAATATTTTTTATTCCCTGCTCTAAATCTTTAATAAATGGTTCTACAATATTAAACAATTGTTCCCCTGCTGAAGTTGGCACCAGTTTTTTATGAAGCCGTGTAAATAACTGTATCTTTAATTCATATTCAAGCTTGGAAAGATTCTGACTGATGGCAGAAGAAGTGATATGCAATTCTTTGGCAGCAGCAACAACGCTTTTTAAAGAAAAAATATAATAAAAAATTTTAAGTCTGTTAAAATCCGGTAGCATTAGTAATTCTTAACCTAAGGTTAAATTGTTTTAATTTTACTTAATACCAAGGCTGAATTATATTATCAATAGAAAAGAGATGTTTCAGGCAACAAAATTGCCTTTTATATAAATTAATAACAAGGAGGCTCTTATGAAAAATTCAATAATAAATAATATAATAAAAATTGTTGCTTATTTTTTCACACCTGAAGATACAGCTACTCCAATCTGGCACGGCTCTTCTTCTTATAATATTGAATATGATATGCCAGGCGTTGGAGCAGCAAAAGCATTGTTCTGGACAATGAATTCAGTAATTCTTATTTTACTGTTTTCTTCACTCTAACAAATTGTATTTATTACGTTAACTCCCCGGGGGAGCAGGCAGACATTTAGATTAGATTAATTTAAAGAGAGCTTGCTTCCCCTTTTTTTTCTATTGCCTCTCTAATTGCTTTTATTTTAGGGCCGTCTTCTGTCCAAAGTCTGCAACTATTTAAAATAAAATTTTTTTCTTTAATTTGATTTATTGATGTTGGAACTTCGGTTTTGTATTTTCTTTTTTCAGTAAGCCAGCCATGCACTATTTCTTGTCCCATGACAGTTAACAGGTGTGTAAGATGAGTACACCCCTTTATTGAACCCATAAACCCATTGATTTTTTTTGAAAACCCGCCCTTTATTTCAAGCCCTTCAACTTTTTTAATAACATCAAGGGTTTCATGGCATTGTTCCATAGGGACATGGGGCATAAACGCCTCTGCTTTAACTATTCTCAAAGGGTTATCATGGATTAAAAGATAAATTACCATATGATGAATAACACCTGCAGATAATTCTTTTTCAGTAATATCAAACACCTTTTGAAATCGTTCATCAAAGAGCGTTCCTTGTACGATTAATTCGGAATCGTTAATAGAATATGTAGCAAGCTCAATTTTTCTTGTATGGATCTTTTTTTTATTTTTGATTACTTCTTTTAGTCCCATTATTATATCCTTTATTAATCATTTTTTTTTATTCTGAGAGCCGTGTTGCAAGACTTGAAAGCCTGAGATCGGTTTTATTATTATTTAAAGCCATAGCAAGGGCTTTTTTTGAACCAACTAAAATTACAAGGCGCTTGCCTCTTGTTATTGCAGTATAAAGCAGGTTTCTCTGTAAAAGAGGAAAATGGTTTGTGGTCAATGCAATCACAACAGCTGAATATTCTGACCCCTGGGATTTATGGACAGAAATAGTATAGGCAAGAGTAAGTTGATCAAGCTCTAATATCTCATACTCAACAATCCTTCCATAATAATCAACACTTACTATTCCCTCAGCCTTATCAATTTCATAAACAATGCCTATATCACCATTAAAAACATCTTTTTCATAATTGTTTTTAAGGTGCATGACTTTATCTCCAACTTTGAAAATAAAACCGTGGCTTTCAATTCCCCTCTGATTTTTATTTAATACCTGCTGCAGCTTCTGATTCAAATTTATTGTCCCGGCTTCACCCTTGTGCATTGGGGTTAGAACCTGAATTTCATCAATATGAGGGAATGCCAGTTTAATTCTTTTTGAACATAAAAGAGAGATTGTTTCAACAACTCTTTCAGGTGCATTGTTTTCTATAAAATAAAACTCTGAAAGATCTTGATTGTTTTTATTTTCTAACTCCGGCATTTCACCATTTCGTATGGCGTGGGCATTTATTATTATTGGGCTTTCTTTTGCCTGTCTGAATATTTCAGTCAAATAAAAAGTCTTTATAACTTCTGAATTGATAATATCAAAAAGGACATTACCAGGACCCACAGAGGGAAGCTGAAAAGTATCACCCACAAGCATTAAAACAGATGTTGCAGGAAGTGCTGCCACAAGATGATACATGAGCATTGTATCAACCATTGATGCTTCATCCACTATACAAACATCAAGGGTTAGTGGATTTGAATGATTTCTACCAAAGCCATTATCATCAGGGTCATATTCAAGAAGTTTATGGAGAGTTTTTGCCTTTTGCCCTGTTACTTCAGAAAGCCTTCTTGCAGCTCTGCCGGTTGGAGCGCCTAAAACAACTTTTTGTTTTATTTTTTTAAAAATTGCACAGAAGGCTCTTACAAGAGTAGTCTTTCCTGTTCCGGGTCCCCCTGTAATAACCACCACTCTCTGTTTTAGAACCTGTGTTACAACTTCAAGCTGATCTGATGAAAGCTCAATTGCAAGCCTTGACCCGACTTCTTCAATTATTTCATCATCATCAATTGTAATGTTTGCAGCAGGCAAAGAAAGCATTACCTTTATTCTTAAAGCAATACCTTTTTCAGCCATGTAAAGTCTGGTTAAATAGACAGAAACAGATGTTTCATCTTTTGCTTCCACGACTTTTTCTTCTATAACTATTTCTTTGGATTTGTTTAAGTCTAAAAGAGCATGTTCAATTTTTTCAGAATCAACGCTTCTCCCAATGATCTGGAAACATTTCTCAACTAAAGTCTCTTTAAAAACAAAAACATGGCCATCATTTTCAAAGGATAAAAGAAGGTAAATCAGGCACGCTTTTATTCTTTCAGGGTCCTCTTTGGAAACACCCTCTTTTAAGGCAATTGTGTCAGCGACCCTAAAACCTGCTTCAGGGATATCTCTTGCCAGAGTATAAGGTTCATGTCTTAAAATTCTTAATGCATCAGAGCCATAATAAACAATGATAGATGAAGCATGAACAACACTTACTCCTCTATCTTGAAGAAACTGCATCACCCTTCTTACAGAGTGGTGTTTGTTCCAGGCTTTTACAATAATATCAGATTTTGCTTTTCCTATACCATTTATTTCTTTTAATCTTAATGGCTCATTTTCTATGATATCAAAAGTTTTTTCTTTAAATTGTTTAACAATTTTACTGGCAAGATCTTTTCCTATCCCTTTTATTATGCCTGATCCAAGATATGCTTTTATACCAGCTGTTGTTGCAGGAAGAACAACATTAAAAGATTCTATTTTAAACTGATCCCCATATTTTTGGTGGGCAACCCAGTTTCCGTTAAGTTCAAGGGCTTCGCCTTCAACAACTCCGGCCATCTGTCCTACAACAGTTACCAGATCATTTGTCTTACCAACTTCTATTCTGGCAACAGTATAAAAATTATCATTGTTTTGATATGTTATTCTTTTTAATGAACCTTTTAATGTAATCATCCGAACTTCTGTATAATCCATTTAGCTGCTTCAAAAAGATTCTTTGCTGCAAAGTCAGGATTTATACCCTTAGCTGCAAGAAGTTGTTCTGCTTTTTCTCCATTTCCGGTTTTAACAAGCACAGATAAACCACAACCTGCATTTTTTGCACATTCAATGTCTTTTACGCTGTCGCCTATCATGCATGAATATTTAAGATCAATTTTATATTTTTCTTTTGCCTGAAAAATCAGGCCTGGGCGTGGTTTTCTGCAATCACAGCCCGCATCAGGCAAGTGAGGACAATAAAAAATATCTTTTATTTTACCACCCACATCTTCAATACCTGATTCCATTTTATTAAAAATTTTTTCAAGCTCTTTTTTTGTAGTCATTTTTCTTGCTATTGCAGACTGGTTAGTAATAACAATAACATCAAAAGAAGCACGAGTAAGTAAAGCTATGGCTTCACAGCTTTTATTAAGAAAAAAAAATTCAGATTCATTCTTTATGTAATCAGAGGAGTCAAGATTGATAACACCGTCACGTCTAAAAAAACAGTATATTTCATTTTAAAGTGCTACTCCGCTATTAAAAATACTGTTTTCCGTCCATTAACGTTCAGTTGCTTCTCCAACATTAATGCTTGTTTTAATGTTGAATATTTTCCCACCCGAACACGATAAAAAGTTCCACGGTAATCTTTATGGGTGGCAATATGAACATCTTTATAAGCTTTAGAAAGCTCTTGTTTTAATATGATTGCATTACTCCTTACCTGAAAAGCACCGACCTGTATTGAAAAATTACCAGTATACAAATCAACAGGAAGATATTCTTTTTTTTTGGATTTTGGATTCTTTAGTCTTCCAAGGACTACAACTTTAACAGGAGCAGTGCCTTGATCTGCCATTCCAAGCTTTTTTGCTCCTGTAAATGAAAGGTCAATTATGCGACCTTTTACAAAAGGGCCTCTGTCATTAATCCTTACAACTATTTCTCGATTATTCTTAAAATTATGAACTTTTACCCAGGTTTGAAGAGGAAGTGTTTTGTGTGCTGCTGTCATTGCATACATATTATAAACTTCACCACTTGCAGTTTTTCTCCCATGAAATTTTTTCCCATACCATGAAGCAATACCTTTTTGAGTATAATTTTGTGGTTGGTTTTCCGGGATATATTGTATCCCGTCAATATAATAAGGTTTTCCTACTCCGGTAGTGGAGGCTGTGGGGGAATAAGCACTATCTGTATCAGTTGTTTTAATAGTGGCTGTTTTGTCTCTTTTTTCAACATCAACTTTTATTACTTTTTTTGAACAACCTATAGTAAAAATCAATAAAAAAGCCAAAAGAATAAAACTAATATGTTTAACTTTTGAAAATCTGACATTTATCCTGCAATTCATAATCTGTTTTCCTAAATATCCAGAGCTATTTTTAACACCTCTTCCATCTTATCAGTAAAAAAGAATTTTATGCTCTTTTTCACATTTTCCGGAACCTCTCCAATGTCCTTTTCATTCCACTTAGGCAGAATAAGCTTCCTTATACCGCTTCTGTGGGCAGCAATAACTTTTTCCTTTATTCCTCCCACTGGCAACACATCACCTCTTAACGTAATTTCACCTGTCATTGCAAGTCTTTTTTCTACAGGTTTTCCTACTATAAGAGACATAAGCGCTGTTAACATTGATACTCCGGCTGATGGACCATCTTTAGGTATTGCTCCTTCAGGAACATGTATATGAATATCATGGTCTTCAAAAAAAATTTCATCTATATTAAACTCTTTTGTTCTAGATCTTATATAACTCAGAGCAGTATTAGCAGATTCCTTCATTACTTCTCCAAGATGACCTGTTAAAGTAAGCAGGCTTGCCCCTTTCATCGAGGCTGCTTCAATATATAAGATCTCTCCTCCAAAAGGAGTCCAGGCAAGCCCTAAAACAACTCCGGGGCAGGTTGTTTCTATATTATGATCAGGCATATTGCGTACAGCACCTAAAAATTTGGGAATATTGTCCTTTAAAACTTTAATTGTTTTTTTAGGATTTATATTTTCTTCCACTATTCTGGTTGCAACCCCTCTGCAAACTGATCCAATCTCTCTTTCAAGGTTTCTTAATCCTGATTCTCTGGTATATCCTGAAATAATACTTTTAATAGCTCCTTTAGTAATTTGTATCTGGGATGCTTTTAAACCGTTTTCAAATCGCTGCCTAGGTATCAGGTATTTTGTTGCAATTTTTATTTTTTCTTCTTCTATATATCCGTTAAGTTCAAGAATTTCCATTCTGTCTCTTAAGGGATCAGGAATAGTATGGAGCACATTTGCAGTTGTAAGAAAAATAACATCGGAAAGATCAAAGGGCAGGTCAAGATAGTGATCTGTAAATGAATTGTTCTGCTCAGGATCAAGGACTTCAAGAAGAGCTGAAGATGGATCTCCATGATAAGATGAATCAACCTTGTCAATCTCATCTAACATAAAAACCGGATTATTTGTTCCGGCTCTTCTCAATTGCTGAATAATTCTTCCCGGCATTGCACCAACATAAGTTCTTCTATGTCCTCTTATTTCTGCCTCATCTCTTATTCCCCCAAGAGCAATCCTTACAAATTCTCTTCCTAAAGCTTTTGCAATTGATTTTCCAAGAGATGTTTTTCCTGTGCCTGGAGGTCCTGTAAAACATAATATAGGACCTTTTGAATCTTTCTTAAGCTTTCTTACGGAAAGATATTCAAGAATTCTTTGTTTTGGTTTTTCAAGTCCGTAATGATCACTATCAAGAACAGCTCTAGCCTTTTTTATATCAATTTCTACTTTTGATTTGTCATTCCAGGGCAAAGAAGTAATCCAGTCATGATATGTTGAAGAAACAATGTATTCGCTTGAAGATGTATGCATTTTTGAAAGACGGTCAAGCTCTCGCAAGGCCTCTTTAAAAACCACACCTTCCAGTTCTTTTTTTTCAATCTTCTCTCTGTATTCCTTTATTTCAAGGTTTTCTTCATCTGTTTCCCCAAGTTCCTCTCTAATAGCTTTAAGTTGCTGACGAAGATAATAATCTCTTTGTTTTTTATCCATATCCTCTTTAACCTGGGTTTGAATTTTAGAACCCATTTCAAGGATATCAAGTTGATCATTTACAAGTCTGGTTACACTTTTAAGTCGTTTCTTAGCATCTAAAAACTCAAGAGCCTTTTGTTTTTCTTCAACCGGTGCATTTATTGAAGATGCAACCATATCAGCAAGAACATCTGGCTCCTGAAGGGATTTTACAAGATCAACCATCTCCGGAGGAAGACCTGGTGAAAGCTTGACAATCTTTTCGTACTGCTCAATAATATTTGCCATGAGAGCACGATTCTCTTTATTTCTCTTACTATTTCTATTTTTGAGAACTTTAATTTTGGCTTGAATATATGTTTTTTCGTTTAGATATTCCTCAACCTTAAACCTGCTTATTCCTTGTATTAATAGTTGGGCCTTATCATCTTCCATTTTAGACATTTTAAGGATAACCGCAGCTGTACCAACTTTATAAAGATCTTTTATAGTATGTCTTTCTTCAACTTCAGATCGTTTTGATAAAATAAGCCCAAGTATTCTATCGCCTGCCATGGCTTCATCAATAAGATCTATCGCCTCTTGTTGTACTAAAACAAGAGGGAGCACCATTTTTGGAAAAAGGTTTGTATCAACAATGGGAAGAATTGGTAAAATATCCGGGATTTGGTCAGTTTTAATATTAACAGAAGTTTGTTCCATGCTATTCATGCTTATCTTGTTACCAGAATTAGGTTATATGTTATACAGATCTTGATCCCCCGTTTCCCTGAAATTTTTCTAGTTTAATTTCAAGAAAGCCATTAGAAAAATGAGCCGAAACACTCTTGGCATCAACTACTGTCGGAAGGTAAAGCACTCTTTCAAACTCTCCAAACTGAATTTCAGCAAGCCTGTAAGTAGCAATTTTGTTCTTTGGGGGTTTTATGCTTTTTCTTTTCCCGGAGATCTTAACAGCCTTACTGCTTACCTCAATCAAAATGTTACTCTTTTTAACTCCGGCTATTTCAGCATGTATAATGATTTTTTCTCTGGTTTCAAAGATATCCATCTGGGGCTTCCACACACGTTTTGAGGGACAAAACATTGGGCTCACAGATTGAAACATATCTTCAAGAGATCTCTCTTTTCTTGGTTCGTCCTCAATTTCTTCATCACAGCGAATCTCTATGGAGTTCATATATTAAGCTCCTAATGATCTTATGCTTTTCTGTCATTTGGTTCTTTATAAAATACCATTAGTTTACACTCTTGTAAAGAAAGTATTGTTAAAAGCGTCTTTTGATTACCGGCACTAATACTATAAGAGCAATAAAATTAATAATGGCAGAAAACAGACAGACATAGTTAATTCCCACACTATTCCAGATAATACCTCCTGTAAAAGCTCCTGTCATTCTTCCAAGACCACCACAAAGGAAAACGAGCGACATCATGGTTGCACGGCTTTGTGGTACAAGCTCTGTACAGACTGAAAGAAAGGATACAAAAAAAAATTCAAAAAAAAGGAAAATAAAAAAAAGGGAGAATAATGCAAAAAACAGTGTGTTTACCACAAAGGGAAGTGCTCCATATGCTATTGTACTCAATATAACACCAAGAACAACGGCTCTTTTAAGCCCCATTCTGTCAGATAAAGTTGCTGTGGATACCTCCCCTAAAAACTCTGCTGCTCCAATACAAGCTGTACTCATACCGATTGCAATAACACTTAATTGAAAAGATTTTTCAAGCCAGGCTCCATATACAACAAAAAGATTATCATTTGCAAGGCTCACAAAAAAAGCAAACCCCATAACACTAAGCGGAACAGGGTTTGTAACAAGTTTTTTTATCTCTTTTACAAAACCCTTTTGGCCTTTTTGTTTAATATCTATTTTTGAATCATTTTTTACAGTTAACAAGACCAGGACAATAGACATTAATCCTAAACCTGCTAATAAAAAAAATGGTGACCTCCAACCTGCCCTGTCTATTAAAAAGCCAATTGCAGGAACTCCGATAAGTGTTGAACCTGCCCAGCTTGTTTCCATTATACCCATTACAAAACCGCGTTTTTCATAGGACACTCTCTCACTGACATATGCCTGGATAGCGGGATCAAACAAATTTTTTCCAAGACCACATAGAAACATTCCAACAAGGAAAGAATAATAAACAGGAAAAGCTCCGGCAATAAGCATTCCAGCAACTAAAGCTCCAAGCCCTGAAAGCATCATTACCCTGTATCCGGTTCTATCTGCGATATGAGATGTAAAAATCGACAGGCTTGAAGTTGCCTGGTTCACAGCAATAGCTGAAGTAACTGCTGTTATGGAGACTCCAAGTCCCCGGCTTATTACTGGCGCAAAGGGATAAATAAACCTGCGGGAAGTATTAAGAACTACTCTTGATAAAGTTGATATTACAATAATTTTTTTTAACATAACAATTTTATCTGTTTTGATCTATTATGGCAAATAAAAAAGCCAGGCTTAAAACAACCCGGCTTTTTTAATTAAGCTTTTAAAATTATACCTTTTAATGCTCAGGCTTTACTCACCTGCTCCAGCCATTATCTTGAGCATTTCATTTTTGTCCATAAGTTCCTGCTCAATCTTTTTTCTCAAACGTTTAGATTCTTCAGGAAAGCTCTTTTCAAGGGCTGCAAACCTTGTCTCTCCGCTTAAAAACTCCTGTAATGTTCCATCAGGGTCTTTTGAATCAAGAGTAAAAGGATTCTTGCCTTCCTTTACAAGCAAAGGGTTGTATCTGAATATTGGCCAATAACCTGATTCTACTGCAAGCTTAGCTTCTGTCTGACTCTTTCCCATTCCCTTTTTAATACCCTGATTAATACATGGTGCATAACAAATTACCAAAGATGGTCCAGGATAGGATTCAGCTTCAACAAAAGCTTTAACAACCTGATTTTTATTGGCACCCATTGCAATTGAAGCAACATAGACATAACCATAAGTCATTATCATTCTTGCAAGATCTTTTTTACATATTTTTTTACCTGAAGTTGTATATTTTGCAATTGCTCCTGTGGGTGTTGCTTTAGATGATTGTCCCCCGGTATTTGAGTAAACTTCTGTATCCAGTACAAGAATATTTATATCATCCCCCGAGGCCAATACATGGTCAATCCCGCCAAAACCAATATCATATGCCCAGCCGTCACCACCAAAAACCCAATGGGATTTTTTTATAAAAAGCTTATTATCTTCATAAATTTGCTTTAAAAGATCATTGGATGTTTCTTCTTTTAGTAAATCTTTTAATAAAAGACCATATTTTTTTGATTCTGCAGCATTATTCATGCCTGAAATCCAACCTTTTAAAGCATCTTTAATATTGCTTGGAATATCTGTTTCAAGGGCTTGTTCTGCTTTTTCTTTAAGAATGTTTCGTTTATTATCGCTTGCTATCATCATGCCATACCCAAACTCTGCTGCATCTTCAAAAAGCGAGCTTCCCCATACAGGTCCATGTCCATCACTGTTTTTGCAATAAGGAGATGAAGGAGCTGATCCGCCCCAGATAGAAGTACAACCTGTTGCATTGGCAATTGTCATTCTTTCTCCAAAAAGCTGGGTTAATACTTTTACATAGGGAGTCTCTCCACAACCTGCACATGCGCCGGAGAACTCAAGAAGAGGTTGGTAATATTGACTTCCTTTAACACTCTCTCTTTTACCAAGCTCGGTTTTAAATGCTATGCTTTGAGAAAATTTATAATTATCAGCTTGTTTTTCTATCTGCTCTGCAATAGGTTTCATCTCAAGTGCTTTTGTTTTAGAAGGACAGATATCAACACAGCAGCCACATCCCTGGCAATCAAGAGGATTGATCTGTATTCTAAAATTATATTCCTTAATCTCTTTTCCTTTGCCTTTAGCAGCCTTAAATGTTGATGGTGCATTTTTTAATTCATCATCAGTTGTAATAATTGGAATTATTGCTGCATGGGGACAGACAAAAGAACATTGATTACACTGGATACACTCTTCTAAATTCCACTCAGGAACTAAAATTGCAACCCCGCGTTTTTCGTATTTACTTGTTGCATTAGGAAATATTCCGTCATGGGAAAACGCACTCACAGGGATGTCATCACCCTTTTGATGAAGTATAGGCTGCATGACATTATCTACATACTCATTACCTGTTTTGCTCTGGGTAATTTCTCCTTTTGCATCTTTCCATGATTCTGGAATCTTCACCTGCTCTAAATTATCAAGGGTTCTATCCACAGCATCAATATTCATATTAACTATTTTATCACCCTTTTTACCAAATTTTTTCTTGATATCATCCTTTAAAAGAGCAATGGCTTGTTCAATTGGTAAAATGTTTGCAAGGTTGAAAAAACAGGTTTGCATTATCATATTTATTCTGCCACCAAGCCCCACTTCTCCTGCAATCTTAACCGCATCAATATTATAAAATTTAATTTTCTTTTCATATATTGTTCTTCTTACATCACCTGGTATATTCTTTTCCATATCCTCAATTGACCAGGAAGAATTTAGAAGAAAAGTTCCTCCATCTTTAATGCCGCATAAAACATCATAAATATAAACATAATTTGTTTTATGACATGCAACAAAGTCTGGTTTGTCTACCAAATAAGTTGATTTTATCGGTACATCACCAAACCTTAAGTGTGATACTGTAAGACCGCCTGATTTTTTTGAATCATAGGCAAAATACCCCTGGGCATACTTATCAGTATTATCACCGATAATTGCAATGGCACTCTGGTTTGCACCCACAGTTCCATCAGCTCCAAGTCCCCAAAACTTTGCACTTACAGTTCCTTTGGGTGCTGAATCAAATTCTGACCCTACTTCAAGGGAAGAATGTGTAACATCGTCATTTATTCCCACTGTAAAATGATTTTTTAAACCACCAGAGTTCATATTATCATAAACAGCTTTTATCATTGGAGGATTAAACTCTTTGGAGCTTAATCCGTATCTGCCGCCTAAAATTTTTGGAAATGTTCCGCCTTTTTCCATAAAAGCAGTACATACATCCATATAAAGAGGATCACCAAGGCTTCCTGGCTCTTTAGTTCTATCTAAGGCTGTTATTGTTTCTACGCTTTTTGGAAGAGCATCCATAAAAGCCTCTGCAACAAAAGGTCTATATAAACGAACTTTAACAAGACCTGTTTTTTCACCATCTTTATTAAGTTTATTTACGACCTCTTCTATTGCTTCACATGATGTTCCCATTGCAATAATAACTTTTTTTGCTTCAGGGTCACCCACATAATCAAAAAGATTATATTCTCTTCCTGTAAGATCACTAACCTTTTTCATATATTTTTCAACAATTGAAGGGACTTTTAAATAATAAGAATTTGCAGCTTCTCTCCCTTGAAAAAATACGTCAGGATTCTGGGCAGTTCCTCTTGTATTGGGATTTTCAGGAGTTAATGCCCGCTCTTTAAACTTTTTATACGCATCTTTATTAAAAAGAGATGCCATATCATCATAATCAATCATCTCAATTTTTTGAATTTCATGGGACGTCCTGAATCCATCATAAAAATGCATAAAAGGCACGCTTGCTTCAATAGTTGCAAGGTGAGAAACTAATGCTAAGTCCATTGCTTCCTGTACTGAGTTGGAAGAAATCATGGCAAATCCTGCCTGCCTTGCTGACATCACATCAGAATGATCTCCAAAAATAGACAAAGCATGGGTTGAAATTGATCTTGCCGTAATATGAAAAACGCAGGGTAGAAGTTCCCCTGCAATTTCATACATATTTGGTATTTTTAAAAGAAGTCCCTGGGAAGCTGTAAAACTAGTTGTAAGCGCTCCTGCTGCAAGAGATCCATGTACTGCACCTGCTGCACCTGCTTCAGACTGCATTTGTTTTATTTTAAGAATATTACCAAAAATATTTTTTCGTCCCATAGAAGCCCAGGAATCTGCTATTTCCCCAAGGGGGCTTGAAGGAGTAATTGGATATATTGCTGCAACATCACTCATTGCATAAGCCACATGAGTTGCGGCAGTATTACCGTCAACCGTATGCATATTTCTTTTCATAACTTCTCCTATTTATTAAAAATAAACTTAATGTAACCTTAATTAATACACCAGATAGTAATATATGTAAATATTAACTCCACTTTTCAAAAATCTTTTTATAAATTACTTTATTATTTAGTTGCAAAACATTAAGTATCCTGATAACGAAATTTTAATATAGGTAATTAAAAAAGGTGGGGAAATGAAAATTGGTGTTATTCAAATGGAGTGTGCTTTAGGTAATGTTGATGCCAACATGAAAAAAGTTTCATTTTATTCATCTGAAGCCCGGAAAAAAAATTTTGACCTTATTCTTTTTCCTGAAATGGTTGATACCGGATATAATATGAATATTATCAGTAAGAAAGCTTCTTTCTGGGATGAAAACAATACTGAAAATCCTTTTAACCTTATTAAAAAAGCAGGTAAAAAAAATAGAATCCATATAATATGTAATATTTCTGAAAGAGAAGATAATAAAATATATAACACTACTCTTGTGGTAAACCCTGATGGAGAAGTGATAGGAAAATACCGAAAGAACCACCTTGCTGATTACCCTCCTTTAAACGAAGGCTCCTGTATTACTCCTGGGAAAACTCTTGAATTTGTTGAAATTAATAAGATAAAATTTGGTCTTTTAACCTGTTATGATTTAAGATTTCCTGAAATCAGCAGATCCCTTGTTCTTGGTGGTGCTGATGCCCTTCTTTTGTGTTCAGCCTGGCCTTTTCCAAGGCTTATACACTGGAACACACTTATCCGGGCAAGAGCTATTGAAAACCAAATTTATTTTATTGCTGCAAATCGTGTTGGAAGTGATGGATCTGTTACTTTTTGCGGCTCAAGCAGAATTATTGATCCTTATGGAGTAATTATCTCATCAGCTTCTGAGTACAGTGAAGCATTAATCTCTGGTGAAATAAACCTTGGAACAATAAAAAAAGTAAAAGAACAAATGCCTGTATTCCAGCACAGAACAGAAACAGATAAACAGCCGCTTTTATAAAATTTTAAAATCTTTTTTAAAATTTATATATATGATAGATATTATGTTTGGCTTTTTTTAAAAGCCTTTTTTAACAAATAATAAAATCAGGAGTTAATATGGCGTTTTTATCATCAACTTCATCAATTTCAAGGTATTATATTGAAGGAAAATTTGATGATTCAATTATGGACAATTTACAAACCGGTCTTAAAAAACATTCTATCCCTGAAATAGAAAATGAGTTTGGTGAAGTTTCTGCGGGATGGGCCCCTTTTGAAAATCCTTATAAGCCTGATTTTAATAAATACAGTTTTGGTTTTGGTACTTATTTCCTTTTTAATTTAAGAATTGATAAAAAAAGTATTCCTTCAAAATTAATAAAAAAACATATTTCAATAGAAATAGACAAAAGACTGGAAAAGAGCGGGCGTTCTTTTCTTTCAAAAAATGAAAAATCAGAAATAAAAGATTTGGTTTTGGATAACCTTATGAGAATTATTCCTTCTGTACCTAATATTTATGAGGTTTTGTGGAACTATGAGGAATCTAATCTTTTTTTATTTACCACACAAAAAGCTGCTAATGAATTATTTGAAACAATTTTTTTAAAATCTTTTAATCTAAAACCCATCAGGTTATTTCCCTATACAATGATTGAAAAAAAATCTAAATTATCTGATCAACAAAAAGATATTATTTATAATCAAAGTTCATTAAATTATTTAAAATAAGAGATATAAAAAAGAGGTAAAAATGCTTGATATTGCAACCGGTTATAATAAATACAAATTTTTAGGTAATGAGTTTCTAACATGGATTTGGTATTTAATTGAAAATAATATTAATATAAAAGAGTTAATAAATTCTGATTATAAAACAATAACCCTTGAAATTGGTAATAGTATTGTTCTTGAAAACTCTCTTGGCGGTAAAACAAAGGAAAGAATATCCATAAAAGGTGATGAAGCAGGTCTTGAAGAGGGTAAAACTGCACTTAAAAAAGGTGGTGTAGTAACAAGTATTAGTCTTCTTTTAAATATTGATACAGAAGAATTTAAATTCTTAATAAAAGGTGAGAGTATTAATATTACTGGTTTTAAAACACCTTCTTTTAAACCTGAAAATAATGAAGAAATTGAAGGTGCAATTATTGAAAAAGCTTTTTTCTGTGAAAAAATTTACAATCTTATTGATGCTCTTTTTAACAAATTTATAGAAAAAAGATCCTCTGACGCCTTTAGAGATAAAGATTTTCATAAAATTAAGAAATGGATACTTTCTTGACATTATATTGTTAATAAAGTGTCAAAAAAACAGAAGTTATGAACATAAAAATAAAAACAACAATAAACGGTTTTTTATAAACATTTTAAAAACATAATTATGAACAGTTTTATTTCAATTTTTTGTTTAAATTTCAATAGGATAAAAAGTTATGAACATATGAACAATGCTTATTATTATTATTAATTTAAATATTTAATAAAACAATAAAAAATGATATAATTAAAACTTTAATTTAAGGTGAAAAAATGGACTTTGTAATTTATAAAAATAATATAATAGATGCTTTATTAAAAATTCAAGGTATAACAGGAAGGAATACAAATTTAGCAATTACATCTGATATTTTAATTAATGTTTCATCTTCGAATATAAGCATTACTGCAAATAACCTTGAGACTGTTTTTACAGGGCAGTATGAATCAGAAGTGAAATCAGAAGGTATTATTACAATAAATTCAAATAAATTTTTTGAAATAATTAAAGAATACCCATTTGACAAGATTCCTGTGAAAGAAATTGAAAACAGATGGGTGGAAATTGGCGAAGGCGACACTCAATATAATATTGTTTCATCCAATTATGAAAATTTTCCCCAAACTCCTGTAATAGAGGATATAACTTTTATTGATATAGATTGTGTTGATATAAAAAAAATGGTTGAAGTAACATCCTCAATTACATATTCCCAGGACGAAAAAAGGATGTATATGTTAGGTATTCTTTTTGAAAAAACCGGTGAGGAAAATGAAAAAAAAATAAGGGTTGTTTCAACTGATTCTAAAAGACTTCATTGTTATGAATTTAAATATGAAGGAGAAATGAACTTTCCTAAGGAAAATATATTAATTTCTAAAAAAGCTTTTTCAGAAATAGGTAAGTTTGTAATAAATAAAGATGGAAAGATAAAACTCGGTATAAAAGACAATCATATTATTATTTCAAAAGATAATGAAACAATAATGATAAAACTATTTGAAGGTGAGTATCCTGATTATAAAAGACTTCTTGATACAGAAAACATGATTCCGGTTAATATGGAAAAAAACATGTTTAATACTATGTTGAGGAGGATATCTATACTTACTTCAGAAGAGTATAAAAGTATTATATTAAAATTTGAAAAGAACGAACTTATATCAACAATAAAAAACCCTGAAATAGGCGAATTTAAAGATAAGCTTAAAATAGATTATTCAGGTGATAAAATAGAAAGTGCATTTAATCCTAAATATTTTATGGATGTAATAAAAATCATAGAAAGTGAAAATTTAATAATTTATATTAAAGATAAAGAAAGTCCTTTTTTGGTTAAAGGTTTAGAGGATGATAAACTTGTTTGTATAATAATGGCGATGAAAATATTATGAATAAAGTAGACAAAGATTATAATGCTGAGAGTATAACAATTCTGAAAGGTCTTGATGCTGTACGGAAAAGGCCTTCAATGTATATAGGAAATATAGATAAACAAGGACTGCACCATCTTGTATATGAAGTTGTGGATAATAGTATTGA
>JAIOSM010000142.1 GCA_021107575.1 Desulfobacteraceae bacterium
AGTCTTCAAGGCTTATTATATTCTGTAATTCTTCAGTAATAACAAAGGATTCTATTGTCGCAGGGTTCCAGCCCTTTTGTCCATACCCGACAAGAGTCATTGTGTCTATGTTGATATCTTTTAATTTTAAAATTGCCTGCCATTCATTTTTAGCACTGAGTACAGGTGGTTTTCTGAATTGTAAAAGGTTTTTTAGTATTTTCTTCCATCCGACTCCTGAGTGAAATTTTCCAAAAAAATATTTTTCACCAAATTTAAAGCAAAGGGTTCTACGTCCATCTTTTTCACGGAAAATTTTCCCTTGAACATTGAAAAGCTTTTTAAATCCATGTTCTTTAATTTCCCACTGTTTTTTCCAGTCTTCTGGTAAGACAACCATAGAGGGACTCATAGGGTAACCTTTTCAATAACATCTACAGCTTTTTCAGAACGGCTGAAAACATCTGTTTTATCAATATATTGTTTAGCATTTTTTCGCCATTGGTCATGTTCTTTTGAAGTAAGCATGAATAGTAATTCTTTGTTAAGAGTTTTCTGGGCAAAAGGTGATGGGATTACTTTGCCTGCATTGGCAGATGTAACATGGTGGCTGTAACCGCAAATATCGGTTGTGATAACAGGAATATTGGCCACAAGTGCCTCAACAATTACCGTGCCTGTATTTTCAATTAAAGCAGGGTGTAAAAAAAGATCTGAAGCCATGAGGAGATGTGGAACATCTGTGCGGGCACCAATAAATCTAACTTGTTTTGGGATATTCAGTTTTTTGGCAAGACGTTTGTATCTTCCCGGCTTATCAATGCCAACCACAAGTAAGACGGTTTCAGCAGATATCTTTTGCGGCAGGGATGCAAGAGCTCTTATTGCCCGTTCAACTCCTTTTATTTTAAAAACAGTGCAAACCATTAAAATCATTTTTTTCTTTTGATCTATTGCGAGCTCTTTTCGTTTTTCTGTACGAATTCCATCAACGTTTGAAGGCGGGATACACTTTTTAGAAATACCCGGAGGCAGAATATGAAACCGCTCCTGTGAAGTGCCATAAAAATCCATGTAAAAGCTTTTTTCTTTTTCAGTTAAGAGCAGAATTTGAGTATTTGAGTCTTTATTATATACAGCTTTTTCAAGAGACATAAAGGTATGATACCGGCTGCTAAGGCGGTGAAGGATGTTGCGGTTTTGCATCTTTGCAGCATAGGAACCATCTGCTGCATAATATATATCAAGTCCTGGTATCCTGTTAAATCCCACTACCGCATCATATTTTTTTTGTTTAACAATTGATGCAATTTTGTTTCCAAAGGATTTGTATTGACCGTGATTAGTTAGTCCGGATACTGGAACTATTGTAACCTGTAATCCTTCTGGTTTTTCACCTACCAGTTTAATAGTATATACATCAACTTTATGCCCGCGCTCCATGCATATTTTTGCAATTTGTAAACAATCACCTTGAAGACCGCCAAAAGGGAAATATTTGAACAAGCAAAATGCCAGGTTTAATTTTCTTTTCATAGCAACTCTTTGCAAGCCTCGATTACTTTATCAGCAGAAATTTGCATGCATGCTTCTGTATTGTTGGGGCATTTCTTACCTCCATGTCTCCTGCATGGTTTGCATTCAAGGGTTTTGTCTTCAACAACTCTTGAATTAATGTTCTGCCATGGTCCAAACCCGAATTCAGGCGAAGTCGCACAGAAGACTGCAACATTGGGAGTTTTAAATGCCGATGCCATATGCAGAGACATACTGTCATTACATACCAGAAGCCTGGCATTTTTCATGATATACATTGTATCAGAAAGGGGTATTCTGCCTGAGAAATTGATAACATCAACCTTTTCTTTGATTTTGTTACAAATGTTCATATCATCTTTGCCACCTATAAGGATTATACTGATTCTTTGTTTTATATAATATTCAGCAATTTTTAGATATCCCTGCCAGTGCCATTGTTTTGTTTTCCAAGCACTTCCCGGGGCCATCACAATATATTTTTTGGGAATATTTTTTACATCATCTGAAAGACTTTCATATAAAGGTTCAAAAAGTCTCAGGTTCTTATCAAAACTATCTTCTTGGGAATCTTTAAAAAGAAGTGAAAGGTTTCTTATGGCAGCATGACCATCAAATTTTTTTGTTCTCTGTTCTGTATATAAAAAACTCAATTTTGCATCTTTAAATCCGATTCTTTCAGGTATCCTAGCAAGAAAGAGCAAAAAAGAAGTTCTATGGGATCTGTGAAGGGAATATGCTTTGTCAAAGTTTTTAAGTTTTATCTGGTGTGCTTTTTTAATAAGATTGAAGACCCCTTTATCTTTTTGTCGTTTGTCATAAACAATAACTTCTTTGACAAAAGGATCGTTTGTAACAAGAGCAGATGAAACAGGAGTTGTTAAAACAGAGATTTCTGATTCCGGAAAAAGTTGTTTCAAACCTGCAATAACAGGAGTTGAGAGAATAGTATCTCCAAGAAAGCTCAATTGGACAAGAAGTATTTTCATAATGTTTTGATCAACTAATTATTTTGTTCATCCAGTTCTCTCAGGGGTCTTGTTTTCCACCTGTTATGAATCCAGAACCACTGTTCAGGGTATTTGCGGACATATTTTTCTATAACAGAATGGTAAGCCTGAGTGTTATCTAAAATATCTTTTTCCATATCCTTAGTTTTAATTAAAGGCATTTTAGGGAGAATCACAATATGTGTTTTACCTTTATCCTTAAAAGTAAAGACTGGTATAACAGGAGCCTTGGTTGATAATGCAAGTCTTGCAAGTCCCTTGGTTGTGCAAGCCTTTTGGTTGAAAAAATTAATAAAAACACCGCGCTCTCTTTTCCTGACATTCTGATCCAGCCAAATACCTGCCAGACTTCCTTGTTTCAAGCTTTTAACGATTGCATCAAGGGCATTATGCACAGGGAACATCTTGGCACCTGTAAATTCTCTTTTTTTGATGATATATCTGTTCAAGGGGGCAAATTCTATGGTTTTATATACAACAGCAAAATCTATTTTTGTAATATAAGCCAGTGCAGAGAGAAGCTCCCAATTCCCAAGGTGCCCGGTAAAACCTAATATGCCTTTACCTTCTTCATGGGCAGCTTTCAGATTGTCAAGCCCTGTGATGGAAAACATTTTGTGTAAATCTTCACGCTTCATTCTGTGAAATTTTGTATGCTCAAACAACATTCTCGCACTGTTCTTAAATACTTTTTTTGCAATTAGCTTTATCTCTTTTTCGTTTTTTTCATTTTCATAAGCATGTTGAATATTACTTATAGTCAATGTTCGATGTTTTTTATCCAGAAAAAACCAGGTTGAACCTATAATATCTCCCATCATATTACCTATTGATATAGGGATCATTCCAAGAAGGGACATAAAAGTTGATATTCCAAAGTATATAATATTGTCAGTAAGTTTCATTTTTTTATAACTTTCTCAATTAGCTTGTCCATGACATGCTCAGGTTTAATTTTTTCCATACATATCGGATCTTTGCATTTTTTTTTGTTACAGGGAGAACAATCTATTTTTTCCTGAATGATTGTACCATGAAAAGGCCCTGTGCGGTAGGGGTCAGATGGCCCAAAAAGTGCAATAAGGCTTGTACCCAATGCTGCTGCAAGATGCATTGGGCCGGTATCACAGCTTACAACACATTCTGCATTGGCAACAACTATTACAAGTTCTTTTAAAGATGTCTTCCCGCACAGATTTTTTATTTGACAATGAGCTCTTGTTTCAATTTCCTTACCGTATTGTTTATCGTCATTCCCACCTGTTATCACAGATTTGAAATGAGTTTGTTTTTCTATCATATCAGCAAGCTTAGCAAAATATTCTGGTTTCCATCTGTTTGCAGGCTTGGTAGCTCCAATATTAAGGACAATATAGTCATAATCAAGGTCGGGTTTGACCTGCTCTTTACTTTTAGTCCAGGGTATATCCCAGCTGATTTTGTCTGGTTCAATGCCCAGGTGTTTTGCAAATTCCATATATTGGTTTAGCATATGGGTATTTGGATCTGCTGAGGCTATGCGTTCAAAAGGGAATAACCATGACATTTCTTTGCATCTTTTTTTGTCAAACCCGATGCGGCGGTCTGCCTTGGCAGCCATGCAGAAAAGGCCTGACTTAAAAAGCCGTTGCAGATCAAGGGCAATATCATATTTTGTTTGTCTGATTTGTTTAAACACATCGGGCAGAGATTTTTTTAAATTATGTTTGTCAAAAATAATTGCTCTGTCAACAGATTTATGTTCATTAACAAGCGGGAGGCTTAAGGGAGCAACAAGCCAATGGATTTCAGCATTTAAGTGTTCTTTAATATTTATCGCTAAGGGAAGGGTGTTTATTACATCGCCCAGAGCTCCAAGTTTTATAATCAGTACTTTCATCTATTTTATTTTAGTTGTAAGTTTAATAAATTATTGGATAACTTATATTTTTTAATTGCTCTTTGCCATCTTTGTTTGTATTTTCTGATAAGTTTTTCCTTGGTTCCGGTGAAAGAGTATGCTTTATCAAAGTCTAGAATAAAAGGCTTGTTAGAATTATCTATAATAATATTACCCGGATGAAGATCAATATGATGTATTGAGTTCTCAATTAATTTATCTATGTTCTCACAAATTGCAGGTAATAGATCAATAGCTTTATTCTCCTTATTACGGCAAAACTCAACAAAGTTTTTTGAATTTTTAACTTCTTTTGTTACAAGCCATGCTTTATAAAAAGGAAATCCTTTGCTCACACATGCAATAGGTTGAGGAACGTTGACTCCGGCTATTTTTGCATTAATTAAAGTATTGAATTCAAGTTCGCTCCTGCTTTTTTTAGAATACAGGTACTTGTCTTTGTTAAAATGAGATATTAATCCACCCCTGGCATATTGTTTGATCACTATCGAACCTGTTTCGGGAATATTTGCCTTAATTACAGGGTTTCTTCCAGTGAGAATAGTGTCAGGTTTTGCATTGCTTTTTGAGCTGCAAAGAGAAATAAGATTATCAAGAGCAACTTGACTTAAGTTAAGCTGAGAGCCGAATTTATATGATTTGTGTTTTGTATAAAACATTTAGGA
>JAIOSM010000419.1 GCA_021107575.1 Desulfobacteraceae bacterium
CAGACTATATTCGAAGTCAGAAAGTATTTTCAAAATTTTCAAAACCACAATCGTTTGAGTATAACCTTGTCGTGATTGGTGCAGGGTCGGCAGGCTTGGTAGCATCCTATATTGCTTCGGCGGTCAAGGCAAAGGTCGCTTTGATTGAAGAGCATAAGATGGGTGGTGATTGCCTGAATACCGGGTGCGTACCCAGCAAAGCTCTGATTGCCAGTGCCAAACTTGTCTCCTATACCAAAAGAGCAAAGGAATTCGGGTTTAACAGAGCCTCAATTGACTTTGATTTTGCAAATGTCATGGAACGTATCCAATCTGTTATAAAAAAAGTTGCGCCTCATGATTCAGTCGAACGCTTTACAGGTTTAGGTGTTGACTGTATTCAGGGAAAAGCAAAAATTATATCTCCGTTTGAAGTAAAGGTGAATGATAAAATTTTAACCACAAAAAATATTATTGTAGCCACTGGTGCAAAACCAATGATCCCTGATTTGCCGGGAATAGACAAAATAGACTATCTTACTTCGGACAATATCTGGGATATCAGAACACTACCAGAAAACCTGGTGGTATTGGGTGCAGGCCCCATCGGTTGTGAGCTGGCCCAGGGGTTTTCAAGATTAGGATCAAGTGTGACCCTTGTTCAAAGAGGTTCTCAGATAATGAAAAAGGAAGATCCTGACGCTGCTCAAATAATTTTAAACAAGTTTCAACTAGAAGGGATCAATGTTCTATTAAATCATGCGGCAAAGTCGATTGAAGTCCTGGGAGAATCAAAAGAACTAATCTGTAATCATAATGGAAAAGAGGTCAGAATAAAATTTGATGAGATTCTGATTGCTCTGGGAAGAGCTCCTAATGTCACAGGGTTTGGCCTTGAAGAACTGGGCGTTGAACTTATCAGGAATCAATATATCGAAACCAATGATTTTTTACAGACGAACTTTCCCAATATCTATTGCAGCGGAGATGTCCACGGCCGTTATCAATTCACCCATACAGCAGCCCATGAATCGTGGTATTCTACTGTGAACGCTCTGTTTGGTAGATTGAAAAAATTCAAGGTGGATTACAGCGTCATACCATGGGCCACTTATACTGACCCTGAAGTGGCAAGGGTTGGTTTGAATGAAACAGATGCCAAGTTTACCAATGTTGACTATGAGATGGTTAAATATAAAATTGATGACCTTGACAGGGCAATTGCAGACTCTGAAGATAATGGATTTGTAAAGGTTTTGACTGTGCCTGGCAAGGATAAAATATTGGGCGTCACCATTGTAGGAAACCATGCTGCCGATGTAATTGCAGAATTTGTTCTTGCAATGAAGCATTCAATAGGATTAAAAAAAATCCTGGGAACAATTCATATTTACCCAACAATGGCTGAAGCAAATAAGTATGCGGCAGGGTTATGGAAAAAGAACCATGCACCTGAAAAATTACTTGCCTGGATCAAAAAATACCATACCTGGTCGCGAAAATAAGCAGGTTGTGAAAAACAGATAAACTATTTAACAAAAGGAGAAAAATTCAAATGAAAGTAACTATTACAAAACAATGCATGGGAGACAGGAACTGTAATGAGCTTTGTCCTGAAGTTTTCGAGTATGACGAAGATCTATTAAAGTCCACCATTAAGTTAGATAAAATTCCTGAACACCTTAAAGAGGTTGTTCGCAAGGCAGCAGAAGAATGTGGTGCTAAAGCAATTATTATAGAAGAATAAAAAAGAAGGTGTCTATGATTAAATTTAGAGGGAGTCAAACCGCAACAAACCTTCACACTGCGTTTGCAGCAGAAACTCAGGCCAGGACCCGGTATAATTTTTTTGCAAACAAAGCTCGGGATGATGGGTTTATGCAGATTGCAAAAATATTTGATGAGACTGCAGACCAGGAATTTGAACATGCCTTGCGGTTTTTTAAATTTTTTAACGGTGGTGACCTTGAAATTAAATGGGTATTCCCCACTGGTGTGATTAAGGATACACGGGCTAACCTTCTTTCGGCTGCCGCTTTGGAAAAATATGTCAGCGAGGACATGTATGAAAAGTTTGCAATAGTGGCCAAAGAGGAAGGGTTTGAAAGAGCGGAAGATACGTTTAACAATATTATTGTAGCTGAAAAACATCATGAGAAGCTCTATCTTGAGTTGGCTGAAAACATTGCAACTAACAAAGTTTTTGGAAAAAGTGACGAAAGAATCTGGCGCTGTTTAAGCTGTGGATACCTGCATACCGGAAAAGCAGCACCTGAAAAATGCCCGGCCTGTGTCAAACCAACTGGCTATTTTGAATTGCTTTTTAAAAACTGGTAACACGTAATTCAGTACAAAAAAAGCAGGTCTGTTTCATTGTCAAACAGACCTGCTTTAATTTTTAATTTTAGGAATTCTTATTCTTAAAAGCTAGTATTCCCATAGGCCATGGAGGTTACAGTATTCTCTTGCTGTTACCTTATCTGCCTTTGTATAGAATGTTGCTTCCGGTGCATCTGAAGAATCCAGAAATTTTCTTTGAATCAAAGTACCATCTTCTGAAACAAGTTCAATCCAGACGATCCAATGTTCCGGTGTCATTGGATGAGCCACGCTTCCAACTTTTACCAGATATCCACCTTCGATTTTTTCCACAACAGGAACATGTTTTTCCTTTGCCGCATCAACTGTATTGGCAACTATTCTGGTCATAGGTTCACCGCAACACATGACAGGGGGTTCTTCCGCATGAAGGACCTGGGCAATATTTCCACATTTTCCACATTTATAAATTCCATATTTTTCAGCCATTGTTTTCTCCTTTTTTAAAAGATATTAATAATTTTGAGGACTTAATTCAAAATGAGCCCTGGCATGAGCGCATGCGGGGCAAACCTCGGGCGCTTCATCACCTTCATGGATGTATCCAGAATTTCTGCATCTCCATGTCACTTTTTTTTCTTTTTTAAATACACGTTCTTTTTCAATATTTTTCATGAGGACA
>JAIOSM010000185.1 GCA_021107575.1 Desulfobacteraceae bacterium
CATACAGTAGCGGAATGCGTGCGAGGCTAGCTTTTAGTGTTGCAAGTCATATTGATCCTGAGATTTTAATCATTGATGAAATTTTATCAGTTGGGGATGCAGCATTTCAACGAAAGTGCTTCGCAAAGATCGAGGCATTTAAAAATGCAGGCAAGACAATTCTTTTTGTTTCTCACTCGGATAAACAAATTGTAGAACTCTGTGATCAGGCAATTTGGCTTAGTCATGGGAAAAAGGTTATTGAGGGTAGCCCGAAGTTGGTCACAGGGCTTTATGCAAAGTACTCAAAAAAAAAAATCGATGGTGAAAAAAATATATTAGAATATAAAAAACTGAATAATAGGAATATAAAGAACAATAAAAGCACTCATAAAGATAATATAAACACACCTGAAGATTTTTTTAATAAGCAACTTATACCAAAATCAACAATACAATATGAAGAAAAAGGTGCAAAAATAAGCGATGTAATGATTACAACTTTAAAAGGTAATAAAGTTAATACTCTCTCTCATGGTGAAAAATACTTGCTACGCTGTCAAACAGAAATAAATGAAGATACATCAAAGATAAGAATGGGGTTTAGTTTTAAAACAGCAGAGGGAGTTAATTTTGGAGGTGGCCAATATCCCTATTGGAAAACAAAAAATGGAATGTCATTGCAAAAGGGGACGTATTTGCTTGAATGGCAATTTAAATGCAACTTTATCGAGGGGATTTATTTTATTAATAATGGAGTCTTTAGTTTGTCAGAATCAGAGTATTTACACAAAATTGTTGATTCGGTCATGTTTAAAGTTATTAATCATACTTCCACGCAAAGTGGTGGGAGAATCGATTTTAATATAAAGGCTAAATTAGAGAAATTAAATAGTACGGGGTAAAACATTATTAAAACAGTTATCATTGGTGGCTTAGGCGGTAGCGGAACAAGGGTTGTAGCAGAGGTGTTAAAGGATTTTGGCTTATTTGTTGGTAATGATTTAAATATTGCTAATGATAATCTATTGGCGACATTATTTTTTAAAAGATTGAGCACCTTAACTTATGTGAATACTCAATTTAAAGAATTATTTAGCTTATTTATGAAAGCCTCTCATTCTCCTGATACACTTACAGAAAATGAATTTAGTATGATTCATTCTTTGGCCGCTTCAGGAAGGCTTCAGCATTCTAAATCATGGTTACAGCAGAGAGTTATTAACTTGACTCAAGCATATAGGGTAGCGGAATCTTCTTTGTGGGGAGTTAAAGAACCAAACTTACATATAATTTCGGATAAGTTCCTTTCGTGTATAGCAGATTTAAAGTTTATCTATGTTTGTAGGAATGGATTAGATATGGCTTTTTCAAAAAATATGAACCAGTTGAATTTTTGGGGTAGTGTTTTTTTAGATGATCACAATATTGAGATTTGTCCAAGAACTATGTTGAAATATTGGTGCGTGGTGTTCAGAAGAATACAATATTTTGCATCTATATATCATGGGCGAATATTTTTTCTTGATTTTGACAAGCTCTGTGACAAACCAGCTGAGACAATTGTTAATTTAGCGAGTTTCTTGGGTATAGAGCAAGAATTATCAAGCGATACAATTTCTAAAATAGTACGCCCAAAATCAGTCGGTAGATATTTAGAGAATGATCTATCAGTATTAGATCCCATAGACGTTCGTTTTGTAAGTAAGCTATATGATATATAGGTGGCATAAACGATATATCTTTACACTTTTGGTTTGCCGTTCTCAAAATACTGAATATAATTTTAATTTATTTTTCATCATCAGTGGAAATCGTGCCATGCATCCTTTATCTTGCAGACTGCTCATCCCTGAAGTAATGGCCCACTACCCATTAATGTTTCATGTGTAGGTTGAACCCAACTTTATCTCGCACTACTTGGCCGATATCTTTACAATTAGTGCATTGCCGGAGGTGTGTTAATGAGTAAAGAAATTTTGTCTAAAAATTCAATAAATAATTCCAAGGCGATCTGCATTCTTGGTATGCATCGCAGTGGGACTTCTGCGGTTAGTCGGGTCATCAATTTGCTTGGTGCATATCTTGGTGAGCTGGATGAACTCTATGGTCCAAGAGACGATAACCCGGAAGGTTTCTGGGAAAGGAAAGATATCGTTGACTTTCATGATGAGCTTTTACGGGTGATTTCCCAACGGTGGGACACTTCATTGCCTTTAAGTGATGGATGGATGGCTTCTGAACCGATTGCTGAATTCCGACAACGGCTTAAAAAAATTATTAGTGGCGCTTTCAGTGGACGAGAAGTATGGGCCTGGAAGGATCCTCGTACATGTATTTTCTTGCCGCTGTGGCAGGGGCTACTTGCAGAATTAAATTCATATCTGTCGATTGTGTATGTTATACGAAATCCTGTGGATGTAGCCAAATCCTTAGCCAAACGAAATAAATTTCCGGTTGAGAAGTCCTATGGTATTTGGTTGAACTACAACCTTTCTGCCTTGAAGATGCTATCGGACGTACAACTGGTCTTCATCAGCTATGATCAATTATTAGACGCCCCCCAGCAACAGTTGAGTCGTATTGCTGAACATCTTTCGATACCTTATCCTTCTGCTGATGCAAACTTGAGTGGTGAGTCGATCAGTTTTCTGCGCCATGATTTACGTCATTCCCATTCTGCAACTGACGATTTGGAAGGTGCTCCTCAGGCAGTTATCGATCTCTACCGTCTTTTGATGGATGTGGCAGAAGATAAGGTTAAAGCGGACGCAACATTTTTTAACAAAGTTGCAGGGATGGATATGCAGTTTCGGGAGTGCTCAGAATTGTTTCGTTGGGATATGGAAAACTATTTCCGTAATGAAAACAGTTCGATACCCGAATTGAAAGTGAAGGTTGATCAGGCAGACCAAGTATTTTATGAAAGTCAGCAACAGATCATCAAGCAGCAGCATCAACTGTCCGATCGTGACGAACAATTATCCAATAGGGACCAGCAATATACCGATCTGAGTAAGCAATATACCGATCTGAGTAAGCAATATACCGATCTGAGTAAACAATATACCGATCTGAGTAAACAATATACCGATCTGAGTAAGCAATATACCGAACGAGACCAGCAGCTTGCTGAAACGACTGACCGACTATCGGAACGAGACCA
>JAIOSM010000339.1 GCA_021107575.1 Desulfobacteraceae bacterium
AAATTTCAGTCTCCTTTGAGAGCTAAATTCCGAGCACTTGCCAAGCGGAACGGTTTTCCCCAGGTTCTGGCAGAGTCCATGGTGAGTAAGGAGAAAGAAATTATTCAGGTCGTAAAAGACAAGACTTCTCACTATTTTGAAAAAGAAGCATTTAATGAGTTTTCAAAAGATAAGAAAGCTGAATATAAATCATTGAAAACCATTGTTAAAAAAGGTGAACTTTTAACGATGGATGATGCAGAAGCTAAAGATTTTTCTTTTTCCAAAGCAAGTATAGTCGATTTAAATCAGCTATTTGACTTCCTTAAAATTGATAAAAATGATGCAAATCTCATTGAGCAAACCTGGTCAGAAACCATTGCAGGATACCTGATCGCCATTACCCCAATTTTGATGATGATAGGTCTTGCAGGTATTTATCTTGAATTCAAATCACCGGGTTTTGGTATCCCGGGCACCATAGGAGTTATCTGCCTTGTCCTTGCACTTTCAAGTCAGTATATGACAGGGCTTGCCAACTATACGGAATTGCTTATTATCCTGGCAGGTATTATCCTCCTTGCTGTTGAAATATTTGTCCTGCCCGGGTTCGGAATTGCAGGAATCGTTGGTATTTTACTGATATTCTCAGGCATGGTGCTTACGTTTCAGGATTTTACTCTGCCGAATCCTGAAATGCCATGGGAGCTTGATATTTTTATCCATAACATAATATCCGTGCTTGCAATTTGCACTTTTTCCATGTTGCTGTCTATTTTAGCATTCCGGTATCTTCTGCCGTATATACCCATTGCAGGTAAAGGACCTTTTCTTAATACCACGTTAAAAAATTCCCATGCTGATTCATATGAATCAATGCAGATTAATATCGGAGATACAGGCATTGCCCTTTCTCTGTTAAGACCTTCAGGCAAAGCTGATTTTAATGGAAACCGGGTGGATGTAATTTCAGAAGCAGAGTATATTAATAAAGGTGAAATAGTTAAAGTGATAGAATTGACTAAAAGTAAAATAATTGTAGAAAAAAAAGAGGCCTGATATGTCTGAACAATATATTATACCCATAGTGCTGCAAATTGCCGGTGTTATCATTATTATTGCTGAAATTTTCCTGCCTTCCGGCGGTATCTTGTCTATCCTTGCCATTGGTACATTTGGATTTTCTCTGTTTAAAGCGTTTTCTATTTCCAGTAATACTGGTATGCTTTTTTTGGGCGCAGATGTTATTATGGTTCCTGCCCTGGTGCTTATGGGACTCAAATTTATTGCAAAATCACCTGTGACCTTAAGAAAAACCTTGTCTAAAGAAGACGGGGTAGTTTCCCAGAAAAAGGATATGGACAGGCTCCTTTCTGCATCAGGGGTCGCTGTAACAGATCTTCGGCCTGCAGGTGCAATTAAGATAAACAATAAAAAAATAGATGCTGTAACTCAGGGTGAATACATTGACAAGGGGACACTCGTTCGTGTGATTCAGGTTACCGGCAACCAGATAATTGTAAAAGAAGAATAAGCAAATATATGAGATTTTAAAATATTAAACTTTTATTTAAACCTTAAGGAGAAAAAATGGACAATCCTATTCAACTTATTATTTTAGGCGTGATTGTAATTGGTGTCATTATCATCTTTTTTGTCATAAGTTCTGCTATTTCATTGTGGATACAGGGGCTGGTCTCTGGAGCAAGAGTCGGGCTTCTCAATATTGTGTTCATGCGATTTAGAAAAATTCCACCCAAACTTGTAGTAGAAACTAAAATTATGGCAGTTAAAGCAGGCATTCAAATTGCCACGGATTTTCTAGAATCTCATTATCTCGCAGGTGGAAATCTTTCAAGGGTGGTACAGGCCTTGATTGCTGCGGATAAAGCCAACATTGATCTTGAATTCAACCGGGCATGCGCCATTGATCTTGCAGGGAGGAATGTATTGGAAGCTGTCCAGATGAGTGTTAATCCCAAAGTCATTGAAACACCATTGATAGCAGCCATGGCAAAAGACGGTATTCAGCTCAAGGCTATGGCTCGTGTTACGGTTAGAGCCAATATTGATAGACTAGTGGGTGGTGCAGGAGCAGAGACTATTCTAGCAAGAGTTGGTGAAGGAATTGTTTCTACCATTGGATCTTCTAATTCCCATAAAGATGTTCTTGAAAACCCTGATATGATTTCCAAAACCGTTTTAGCCAAAGGTCTTGATTCGGGCACAGCCTATGAAATTCTTTCCATTGATATTGCAGATGTGGATGTGGGCAAAAACATTGGAGCGGATCTGGAAACTGACCGGGCAGAAGCTGACAAAAAAATTGCCCAGGCAAAGGCAGAAGAAAGAAGAGCCATGGCAATTGCGGCAGAGCAGGAAATGAAGGCCAGGGTAGAAGAGATGCGGGCCAAGGTTGTAGAGGCCGAAGCCAAGATACCTGTTGCCATGGCAGATGCCTTTAGAGAAGGTAATCTTGGTATTATGGATTATTATAAAATGAAAAATATCATGGCAGATACCCAGATGCGGGATAAAATAGGATCTTCAGACGATGAAGGAACAAAATAAAAAATGGATCTTGACGGTTTAATTCCTTTTATTATTTTTTTAGGTATTATTGTCTTTAATATTCTGAAAGGTTTGGCAAAGAAGAAAAAGCAAGAAAAACAGGAAGGTACACAGCCTCAAAAACCCGCCAGGAAGAAAGCCTTCGGGCTTTCAAAACTGGTGGGTGCCATTAAAGCAGAGATTGAATTAGCCGGGCTTGAACAAAAAAAGAAAGAAAGAAAAGCAGAGGCTATAACCTGGGAGGCTGAATCCGGTGATGCTGGAGTTGATAGGGCTGAGGACGCGGTCTTTGAAGAAGGCAGTGCTGTTGACGAGGTCTTTGAAGAAGATAGTCCTGGCACCAATCTTGAAGAAATTTTGGACGAGGAAACAGGCAGTTTCGGACAACCCTCAGAAATAAACGAGGAACTGCCGGAGTCGGAGTTTGTCCCGGCAGTTAAAAAGAAATATGCACCCATGATTTATGATATTAAAAAGAGGAAACAAAGAAGAGTACCAAGGCTGTCTGTTTCTAAAATGAGAGAGGCAATTATACTGTCAGAAATTGTTGCCAAACCTGTGGGGCTCAGAGACGAACCTTTTTAGAAAACTTTTTGTATCTGTATGGATTAAGTTATAGACCGGAAATATTTTCAGTGCCAGGGCGATACTTAAGCTGCATGGCTTTTAGAAAATTGGGTAGAATCTGATCTTTACACTCCCGGTAGTGTTTATGATTTGACCTGCGGAAAAACGCACTTAATTCATGTTTACTGATGCTCAAATTAGCCAGGTTCAGGATTTCCAATACATCATCAGCTTTCAGGTCCAAGGCAATTTTTAATTTTGTAAAAATAATATTGTTAGTTAAATGGTTCTCTGTCTCGGGTCGTGGCCATTTTGTTTTGCCTCGTTTATCATTAATTAAACCATTCAGGAAAATTGCCAGTTGATTGTCACTACATTTCTGATGCGCAGGATCATCATCTTTTTTTAGCCAATCGCTTATTTGTCCTCGTGTTACCTGATGATCAGCTAAGCTAAATATGGCGATCATTTTAGAATCGTTAAAATCAAAGACATAGCGGATACGGCGTAAAATATCGTTATTATTCATAAGTATATTCAATATCATAACGTCAAATAAGTGTAAATAAAACTTAAGCAAATCATGCTGGTTTTGACATAATTTATATTTTTTATTGACAAACAGTCCGATTGTGTCTATGTTACCTCTTTTATTCTGTAGCATTATCCGGTCAGTGCCAACATCATGAAAAGCAATTAAATTTTTATCAACTTTAAAAAAGAATATTGCCTGGACCGGGCGGTTTTTCCGTTTGGGCAATTTAGGAATATATTAAGATGTCATTTGAAAATCTTGGCCTCAGCGTTGAACTGTTGGGAGCCGTTAAAAAAGAAGGTTATACTACACCTACTCCAATTCAAACAAAGGCAATACCTGCAATATTTAACGGGCGGGATATTTTGGCCGGTGCCCAGACAGGTACTGGGAAAACAGCTGCGTTTGCTCTGCCTATGCTCCAGATGCTCAGCAAAAACCCATCATTAAAGAAACGCCGTAAACCTCGTGCCCTTGTTCTGACACCCACACGGGAACTTGCAGCCCAAGTGGGAACGAGTATGCAAGCCTACGGCAGAAGGCTGTCTCTGAGAATAATGATGGTTTACGGTGGTGTAAACATTAATCCCCAGATAGATCGTTTCCAGCGAGGTGTGGATATAGTTGTCGCCACTCCGGGCAGGCTCCTGGATCATGCCCAGCGTCATACTATTGACCTGTCCCAGATTGAATTTTTGGTTCTGGACGAAGCAGATCGTATGCTTGACATGGGCTTTATCAAAGATATCCAAAAAATTGTGAGCTATCTTCCAGAGAATCGTCAGAATCTGTTGTTCTCTGCAACTTATACCGGCAGTATCAGGAAATTTGCGGACAACCTTCTTGACAACCCTGAGCATATCGAGGTTGCCAGGAGAAATACAGCTGCTGAAATGGTGACTCAGTATGTTCATCCAGTGGAGCGCGGTCGAAAACGGGAACTTCTGTCCAGCCTGATTCGTGGTGAAAAATGGAATCAGGTATTAGTTTTTACGCGCACAAAACATGGCGCTAACAGACTTACCCGGCAACTCATGAGTGATGGGATTAAAGCTGCTGCTATCCATGGCAACAAGAGCCAGAATGTTCGAACCAGAACACTTGCAGATTTTAAAAAAGGCCTGGTGCGAACTCTGGTTGCAACTGATGTGGCTGCACGCGGCCTGGACATCAATCGCCTTCCCCATGTGGTAAATTTCGATCTTCCCAATGTTCCGGAAGATTATGTGCACCGCATTGGCAGAAGCGGTCGTGCTGGGCAAAACGGAGTTGCTGTCTCTCTGGTATGCAGAGATGACCATGGTTTTTTGCTGAATATTCAGAAACTACTCAAGCAAAAGATCTCTATTAAAGAGATTGAAGGATTCCAGATGGAGAAGAAGACTAAAACTTCAGCACAAAAAACGCCGGGGAAACGTTCCCAAAGTCTTTGGAGGCCCAAAGGCAGGAAACCGGCATCCAATGGAAGACGGGGCAGGTCCACACAAGCTGCTCCCGGTCGCAACAGATCTTCTAATACCCAGATTCCTGGTGGTCGAAGAAGAAATGTACGCGCCTAGCACCAAGGGTAACCTGACGCAAACATACGGGGCAACAAATTTTGCAAAATAACAAATTTTATCCACGGCAGTGCATTTGAAAAACCGCCAAGCTGTTTGCGGTCAGGTATTATAAAAATCTACAAATAACAGGTATCAAATAGGAAACAACCAATAGTATAAAAATGATAATTAAGAAAATTTCTATCAGAGGTATCTTCTGCCCTTTTTCTCTTTTGAAATATACAAACTGCCAAATTAATCGCCACATCCAAAAAATGGAATATAAAATATTAAATCCAAATGCTAAACCAACGCTCTGGCTTAATTCTTTGGCATAAATTATAGAGATAGCAGCAATCATGAAAAACAAAAGCAATAACGCTAAATGGATTGTATAAATAATTCTATGATTTATGATTGTAATTTTCTCAAAATCATTTTTCCAATTAAATATTTTATAAAATCGGGTATGCAATATTGCTATCAATAATGTTAAGACTCCACCAAAATAAATACTTACTAAAGCTACCATTGATTGATCTCCTTATTACTGAGGGCTAACGCCGCCTAATCAGCATTTTGTTTGTTTTCATTATTCATCCCATTCATATGTGTTTCTAATTTTTATCTTAACCTCCATCTTTTCAAAAATACGGTATAATCCATATCTTGTTCTGTCGAGATAGATAAAATCAGGCTGAGAATTAAAATATTTTTTATATTTTGACAGCTCTTTGAACAGGTTTTGAGGCTCAGTAAAGATATCTTTATTTTTTTTAAAATCAAACCATTCTTTCTTATAGAATCTGCCATACCAGATGGAGATTTTATGCATGATATGCATGATATTATTTTTTACTTCTTCAGAGATATCATTGATAAAAAGGTTTAATTCGTTATGTAAGCTGAAGTATTCTGACTTGTCTCTAAGAATGGTTCTGTTAAGTTTTTGATAATTGTCTACAAAAGTAGGATCAAATTGTTTTATGCATCCAAAGTCAATCAACCCAACTTTTAAATCTGGTGTTATGATAAAGTTTCCAGGGTTAGGATCTGCATGAATGCATTTTAATTCATATAAACTTCTAATAAAAATTTCAAAAAGGCTCTCTGCTATTTTATTTTTTTCCTCAATGGAAGGATTAGTTTTTATCCATTCGTTAAGGGGAAGCCCTTTGATATATTCCATTGCTATAACAACATCGCTGCTATATTTCTCATATAAAGCAGGTACTTTTATTAATTTCAGTTTCAAATGGTGTTTAAAAAATAAAAGATTCTTACCTTCATTTATATAGTCTGTTTCCTCCATTAATTTTTCTTCGACTTCATCCAGGCCCGGAAGTATAAATGCGTAATCAGGCAAAGGTTTAACCACAGTCCTCACAATTTTAAGATCACTTTCTATTGTATTCTTTATACCTGGATACTGTATTTTCAGAGCTATTTTATGTCCTTCTTTTGTTTTGGCTCTGTGAACCTGACCTAAGCTTGCAGCGGCAAAAGCCTTTGCTTCAAAGCATTTAAAAACACTTTCAGGATTATCTTCATATACATCTTTTAAAATTTTACGAACCATTGCCCGGTTTAAAGGTGGTACTCTGTTGTATGATTTTTCAAGTTCCTTTCTTAAAGCTTCCGGTAATATCTCAAGTTCCATGCTGAGAAACTGAGCAATCTTGAGCGCTGTTCCTTTCAGAAATGTAAGGCTTTTAAAAATAGTTTCAGCATTTTTTTCAGACAAGTCTTTTTTTGCTGCAATGTTGTTATCCTTTGAAAGAAAAGGCTTTTTCACAAGATAAGTAAGTACTTGCCCACTAACTTTTCCAGCAGTTTTGGCAGTAATTACAGTTCTTTGAAATTTTCCTTTTGGTATTCTGATCTCATTCATTATTTGACCCCATAAACTCGCGTTTAATAATGTTTATGGTATCTTTATGGCTTTTAAGCATGGTAAGTCTTGACAATATATGGTTTTTAAAAAAATATGATGCCAGATCAAAAACTTTATTTGCAACACCTGCTTGTATAACAGAACAAAAAAGATCAAGGCTTTTATCAGTTAATATGGTAGTCTCATTAAATTTTTCAGAACTGTCATTTAACCAGAAAATTACAATACCTATATAATAATCGAAGATAAGATGAAATATCATTTCTTCAAAAATCTGGGGAGGAATCTCCTCTGCTTCAGTGGCGGCATCAAAGATATCCTTTATAATAGTTCTAAACAGATTTTTAATAGTTTTTATTTGTTTGTAATTTTGATTTATTGTAAGAAATATTTTTTTAAAAGTAATTGCTATAAATTCTCTGTCAGAAAGGAAAAGTTCAAACTGAATATGAAAGACAGTCTGGAGTTGCTCATTAATTGTGTATTCATTAAAATCCTTGATTTCTTTCATTTTTTCAATAGTTTCATTTAGTTTGTCTTCATAATATGCAAATAATATTGATTCTTTTGTGGGAAAGTAGTTGTAGATTGTTGCATCTCCAAACCCGGCTTTTTTTGCAATACCTCTCATTGTCGCCGATTTATAGCCCTCTTCGATAATCAGATCTACTGCAATTTCAATAATTTTTAGCCTGTTTATTTTTTTTTGCTCGTTACTGATTTTCATAGGCTTCCCTTATTTATATGATAGTTGCTATCTATTATAGCTAAATATTTATACTTTATTATATAGCAATTATTCTTTAAGTCAATGGGAAAATTATTATAAAGATTCTGTTGAAGAGATTACAGGATTCATGATAAAGGGAAAATTTGGGACTTTGGTAAAAAACATAAAAAATCCTAGGGTGATTTTTATAAAAGTATGCAATACTATTCAGCATGGATCTGAGAAGAGCTGAGGAAAAATTTTTATTAAAGGAAATGGAGCTATGAAAAATCTGATTGAGTACATCGCAAAAGCACTTGTTGATAATCCAGATGATGTTAGTGTTTCCGAAGTGGAGGGGAATCAGACCTCCATACTTGAATTGAAAGTTGCCAAAGATGATTTGGGCAAGGTTATTGGAAAGCAGGGTCGTACTGCCAGAGCTATGAGAACAATACTCAGTGCCGCATCTGCTAAAATCCATAAGCGGACAGTGCTGGAAATCATAGAATAATAAATGGCCAGTGATAAATTAGTTCTGCTGTGATTCAAGAAGAGCTTTGACAAGATTAGTTATAGCATTGCCATGCAGCTAAGATGGCTTTTTGCCCACCCATATACAACAATTTATGAAGATTATGACGGTGTTGAAAAATCTTTGAAATTAGGCCCGTTTAACTGTGGTTTTAATGTACAGGTCGATGACAGGCAAAAACAACTCAACATGGAAGCTGCAAAAATCATAAATGAAAAATGTATTTCAAAAGAGACCAAGCTTGAAGGATATAAAAATCTTGCTAAAGGTCTGATTTATAAATAATATGGATGATGCGAAAATAAATAATCAGAAAAAAGGGGTCAGAGAAATCCTTTTGACGGGTATTTTCTGGCGCATCGTTTTTATTGAAGCAGTCTTGCTTATATTCTCACTTTTTTCGCGATGGTTTACTACTGATGCGACACCTCTGGACCTTTTTTGGTACGGTGTAAGAATTATCATTCTTGTCGGGATTATTGTCCTTTTCATGATGGTAACCTTGAAAAAATTTTTAACCCGTAAAATCATTACTCCTTTGGAAGCCATTGCTTCTGCAAATAAAAAAATTCAGGATGATATATCCAATGCAGAAAAAGTAGTGCTCCCGCTAGATTCCCCCATTGAAATAAGATCAATTGTTAATTCCAGAACAAAAATGCTCAAAACCATATTTGATGTGTCTGAAGAACGGTTGCGCCTGGTTAATTTTATCCGTGAGACTTTTGGTCGTTACCTTTCCAGCAAAGTTGTGGATGAAATTTTAAAATCTCCTGAAGGGGCAAAAATTGGTGGCAGACGTATGACAGTTACGGTGTTGATGTCAGATCTCAGAGGATTTACCAGCCTTTCTGAAACAAGGGACCCGGAAGAAATGGTTCGGCTTCTTAACCGATACCTTGAGCAGATGTCCAGGATTATTTTGAAATATGATGGTATTATAGATGAAATCATTGGTGATGCAATACTTGCAGTTTTTGGAGCGCCGGAAAATCATGGAGATGACCCTGAAAGAGCAATCGCGTGCGCCCTTGAAATGCAGAACAGCCTCATTAAATTAAATGCAGAAAACATACAATCAGGTTATCCTCCCCTTGAAATGGGTATTGGAATAAACACTGGCAATGTCATTGTCGGCAACATTGGTTCTGAGCTTAGGATGAAATATGGTATTGTAGGATCCACAGTTAATACGGCAGCCCGGATAGAGTCCAACAGTATTGGCGGGCAAGTACTTATTGGGGAATCAACATTCATGCATGCCAGGGCCATAATAACTGCCGAATCACCCCGGAACATAATGATGAAGGGGATGAAAAAACCGCTTGTATTCTATTCCATATCTGCCATTGAATCTGACTACATTGTATCACTTAAAGCTTCTGTATCAATGGATACCGGACTTTCAATTAGACTGCCATTCCAATACTGGACTATTAATAAAGACAAAAAGATTGATATGATTGCAAGGCTTGGTGAAACTATAAAATTAGACAGCAATACCATAGATGCGTTTATATCCCCGGCACTTGATCCCTTTACCGATATAAAACTCAAATTTGATTTTTGTATAGACGCACATTGTTTTGAAGATATTTATGTTAAAACACTTTCCATTGAAACCGAAGAAAATCAGAAATTCAACCGGCTTAGAATCACTTCTATGGATCGGAAAGACAGAGCTATTATAGAAAAATGGATGGCTCAGGCTACAAATTAAGATTTAATTTATTTGCCACAAATGCTTTAGCCTTGCCATGACTTTCCTTTCTGACGTCTGCTTTGGCAATGGCATATTTGTAAGCTTTCTCTTCATTATTTGTAAAAATTGCACACCACATCAAACCTGCCAGGGCTCCTAACCCGTATTTATTAAAACTAAGTGCTGATTTAAATGATTGTATTGCTGCATTATAATTTTGTCTTTTATATAAAGCCCAGGCTAAAAGATCATGGGTAAGATAAGATTCAGGAGAAATTGCAACAGCTTTTTCAAACTTTTCAATATCAGGAAGGTCATTGGTTGGGGATGGGGCAATATAGCTCAGATATGTTGTTTCAAGAGCATAACCTAAAAATTCTAATCCCTTAATACTAATTTTTTCAGGCCATAATACTTTTTTTTTATGATCTTTGGAAAGGTGAAGGTTACATTGGGAAAGCCAGTCAAAGAACGTACTGCTACAAGTTATAAGCCCATCATTAATATTAATTATTAATTGAGTTTCATAGATTTGTGTTTCTTCTTTTGCATCAAACAATGATAATGATAAAGCAATCATATTTTTATTTTGTTTGTATCTTCCCTGGAGCCAGTATTGGATTTCATGTTTTCTGGCAAGATTCGGGATATCGAGAGCAGGCCCACCTCCACTGCAATATGCTTTTAAGAGTTTTTTTTCAGAAAAAAGTTTTTTAACGCGCCAGCCAAACCAGAACTCTTCAAGGTCTGTATGAACAGCTACTATATTTCCAAAGAAAAAATGGATTCCTAATCCTGTGCCATTGTATACCTGATCATTTTCCGGGACAAATGGCATCACAATAAGCTTTGGTTTTTTCTGCTTATTTTCCTTCATATTATTTCAAAAATTGAACTTTGGCTGGGCCTGAATAAGTTTTTTAGTATAGGGATGTTCAGGCTGTTGAATAACACGGTCTGTGGGGCCGGTTTCTACAATAACACCATCATGAATTACAGCAATCCTATCGCAAAGAAATTGAGCAGCTGCGAGATTATGGGTTATGAAAAGAAAGGTCATATTATATTTTTTTCTTATTTGCTGCAAGAGTTTGAATAATTGAATGGCTATTGTGGCATCAAGCATAGATGTAGGCTCATCTGCAACAATAAATTCAGGGTCAAGCACGATTGCCCTGGCAATTGCAACTCGTTGCCTTTGACCGCCGCTTAACTGATGGGGAAATCTGTCATAATATTCTTTGCCTGGGGCAAGGCTCACGGTGTCCAGAGTCTCAATAACTTTTTCTTTCCTTGAATGTATATCCCCTATTTTATTCACAATTAACGGTTCAAGAATAGTTTCAGCAATAGATAAATGTGGATTTAAGGACTGGTAGGGGTCTTGAAAGATCATTTGTACTTTGGAGCGATACGTTTTTAGATCCTTCCCCTTAAGATCATTTATTGGCTTACCATTAAATTTCATGATCCCTTTAGTCGGCGACTCAAGTTTTAACAAAAGCCTTCCCAGAGTTGTTTTACCACTCCCGCTTTGCCCTACAAGCCCGAAGATTTCACCTCTTTGCAGGGTCAGACTTATATTATCCATAGCCATAACATTGGTGTAACCTTTTGAAAAAAAGGTTGCTTTAGTGCGGTATTCTTTTGTTACCCCGCTAAGTTCAATTATGGGTGCTGGTTGAGTATTATCTTCAATCATTATTATCCTTGTTCAATATATCCTCAAAACAAAAGGCCTGATGGGTAGGGGATAAATCGACCCAGCCAGGAGTATGATTTTCACAATTTTTTGATTTATGCTTGCAGCTGTCTGCAAACCTGCATCCTCCGGTTAATGTTATCAGGTCCGGTGGTTTTTGTATTTCAAGAACCTTGATATTTTTATCAGAGTCTAAACTTAAATATGATGCCAGTAATGTTTTGGTATAAGGGTGTCGAGGGCTCTTAAATACCTCTTCCCGTTTCCCTTTTTCAACGATTTGACCGCCGTACATCACACAGATATCCTCACAAACATCAGCAACTACGGCAATATCATGGGAAATAAAAATTACACTGGTATTTAAGGCTTTTTTAATTTTTTTAATTTCTTGAAGAATTTGATCCTGAACAATGACATCTAAAGCTGTGGTTGGTTCATCTGCTATGATCAGCTTTGGATTGCATGCCAAAGCCATTGCAATAATAGCTCTTTGTTTCATGCCTCCGCTGTATTGATGAGGATAATCTCTTAATCGGTCTTCGGAGATTTGAACCATGTTAAACAGGTTTTTAACTTGTTTATAAATTTCAGTTTTTGGTATATCCGGACTATGTACTTCGATTGCTTCCATGATTTGTTCATCAACCCGGATGACAGGGTTCAGAGCATTCATGGCAGCTTGAAATACCATGGAGATTCCTTTACCCCTGAAATTTCTCCATTGCTCATCTTTAAAATGCAAGAGGTTAGAGCCATTAAAATGGATAGCACCCTGCGTTATGACCGCATTTTCAGGTAAAAGTCCCATCAGGGTCATACCTATTGTGGTCTTCCCGCATCCCGACTCTCCAACAAATCCCAGTGACCTGCCTTGCTCTAGGGTAAAGGAAATATCGTTAACAGCATGCAATATCCCTTTTTTAGTTTTATATCCGACGCTTAAATTTTCAACTTGCAGCAGGGTCATTTTTATTTTCTCTCTTCTTCTTTTCTAAGTCTTGGATCAAGCACCTCATCCATTGCACGACCTAACAAATAAAATGAGAGAGTTAGCAGGGAAATACAAATTCCCGGTGGTATGAGCCAGTAAGGAGCCTGAAACATATGGCCTGATTTCCAAACCCATTGAAGCATCATTCCCCAGCTTACCTGGCTTGGGTCACCAAAGCCTAAAAAGGATAAAGCAGCTTCAACTAAAATTGCAGATGTAACCCTGAAAGTCATGTATAAAAACGCAAGAGGCAGGACATTGGGCATAATATGTCTGAAAATAATTCTGATATCAGAGGCCCCTGCCACTTTGGAAGCCTCAATAAACGGTCGTGATTTCAAGGATAGTGCTTGTGATCTTATAACACGGGAAACAGCCGGCCATCTCATAATAGCAATGATAAACACAATAATCCAAATATTAAACTGCCCGAATAAAGAGGCCAGTATCAACAGGACAACAAGAGATGGCATAATCATTATTATATCTGCGAACCTCATGAGGATTCTATCTGTTATGCCGCCTGCATATCCTGATATCATTCCAATGGTAGTTCCCAGAACAATACTTATAAATGCCGAAGCCAGCCCTACAATAAAAGCAACCTTAGCTCCTTCCATAAGTTGAGCAAACAAATCTCTTCCAACATTATCTGTGCCCAGCCAATGGTGAAAACTTGGGCCGGTAGATTCTTTTATCAAAGGGTCAATACCTGTCATCGGGTCATACATTGGATCTAAAAGCGGAATGAAAAAACTGGATGCTGCCATTAGCATAAATACAATTAAAAGTATTATTCCTGTTTTTCCCAAGGGGTTCAGGATGAAAATTTGCCACCCTTTTTGGAATCGCGCTAGGTAATGATTTTTTGACACAGGCTTATCCTTTGGTGATGATTCATTTTAATAAGTTATCCTTGGGTCCATGTATGCATAAAGCAGATCCACTATCAGATTGGCCACAAGAACGACTCCGGCAATAAGCAAAAAACAGGCTTGAGCCAATGGGTAATCATTATTGCTGACGGCAAAAATAAGCTCTCTGCCAATACCCGGCCAGGTAAAAATCTGTTCAGTCAGGGCACCGCCATTAATAGAAAAAGCAAGACTAAGTCCAACACTGGTAATAACCGGTAGAGAAGCATTTTTAGCAGCATGCTTATTGCGTATAATTTTTTCAGACAGACCTTTTGCCTTTGCAGTAATAATGTAGTCTTCTTTGAGGACGCTCAACATACTGGATCTCATTAATAATAAGTAACTCCCCATGTGAATGAAAAAAAGTGTCATTAAAGGCAGAAACATATGATGGAGTATATCAAGCAATTTTATGAGAGGTGAGCACGTTGTAATCCAGAGTTCCGGGGATAAAGTCCCACCCAAAGGGAACCATCCCAGCTTAAATCCCCAAAACCACAATATCAGCAATGCAAACCAGGGAATAAAAAGGGTATGGCAGACCAGAGCAGAAAGAGATAAAATATTGTCAATTG
>JAIOSM010000259.1 GCA_021107575.1 Desulfobacteraceae bacterium
AGGATTTTATCTGGGTGCATGATTATCAATTAATACTTGTGGGGGCACAATTACGCAGAATGCGTAAGGAAAACCAGATAGGATTTTTTTTGCATATTCCATTCCCGCCCATGGAAACTTTTATACGATGTCCATGGCGTTTTGAGCTCCTTTCTGCAATACTGGAATATGATCTTATAGGATTTCACACAATTCAAAATAAACGTCATTTTATTGGATGTATCAACAAAATAGTTCAAGATGCACAAATCGATGCAAAAGCAGCATTTGATGAGACTGTAAGTGAATTAAGATTAGGAAACAGAGTAGTCCGCATCGGGGTTTTTCCTATCAGCATTGACTATAATGAATTTTTTTTTAAGGCCTGGGATAGTGATGTCTATAAAAGATCAAAGGAAATGCGAAAAAACACCCCTGATACTAAAATTTTACTGGGCGTTGACAGGCTGGATTACACCAAGGGCATACTTGAAAAACTAAAAGCTTTTCAAATGTTTTTAACTAATTTTCCAAAGTTTCATAAAAAGGCAAATCTTATTCAGCTTGTGGTTCCAAGCCGCAGGGAAATAACAGCCTATGCAGACCTGAAATTGAAAATTGAACAACTTGTGGGTGAGATTAACGGTGTATTTGGTACAAATGACTGGCTTCCTGTACTTTATATGTTTCGAAGTTTAGACAGAAATGAACTTATATCTCTGTATCGGGCGTGTGAGATAGCTTTTATTACGCCGTTAAAAGATGGTATGAATCTTGTTGCCAAGGAGTATTGCGCCTGCAATATTGAGGAAAAAGGTGTTTTAATATTGAGCGAGTTTGCCGGTGCTGCTCAACAGTTTTACCCGGATGCCATTATGGTAAATCCCTATAACATTGATGGAATGGCAAGGGCAATTTACAGGGCGTTTAATATGCCTTTGGAAGAAAAAAATCAGCGCATGCGCAATTTGCGGGAAAAGGTTAAAAATAAAGATGTCTTCTGGTGGGTCAATTCTTTTTTAGATGCTGCTATAGAAAAGGATTTGTCAAGTTTTCCCCAGGCAGATGAATATTTTCCAGATAAGCCGGACATAGAAAATGGGAGTACGATCTTATTTTAAGAAGATAAAAATTGATTATACAAGGCAATTGTATAATGGCTAAAATAAAACCAACCAAAATGGGCATTGTTCATATTGAATCAAAAGTAACTTTGGATCGCATTCAGGAATTGATATTTGCTTCTGATTTTACAAGTCATACACAGTATAGGTCCATCTACACTATGAGAGAGTCTCTTGAATTTTTTGCGGGGAAAGGAGGGAGTGTCACTCTTGCCATTTTGGATAACAATATAATTATAGGCTTTGCCGTCCTTGATTACCCCGATGCAAGAGAACGTTGGGCAAGGTTAGGCAAAAATACTATAATAGAGCTTAAAGCTGTTGAAGTATTGAGAGAATTTAGAAATCATTGGATTGCCCCACACCTGCTCTCTAATCTTTTCAGTGATTCCAAATTAGAGCAAAAAATTGTCTATCTCATTGCCTACTCCTGGACCTGGGATATTGATTATTCAGGTTTAAGCATTCAGTCTTACAGAGATAAGCTGGTTGATCTTTACACTGATTTTGGATTTATAGAGTATCTGACTAACGAACCTAACATCTGTCTAAGACCTGAAAATATTTTCATGGCACGGGTGGGGAAAAATATTTCTCAAAATGTCCGGGAGGATTTTAAATGGATACGTTTTGGTCTCTCGTTTTAAGTAAAGATCAAGCTGTCTTTTTTGATTGATCATAACAGATCGTTCCGCAATTAAGGCATCTTCGAGCTTCTTTTATGATCAGGTCTTTAGGAAGTTTACCTGCTATGTCCCGTCTTAATGAAAGTTTCCTGAATTCCGCAGGGGTTTCAGAAACTATAAGTTTGGGGATATGTTCCTGCACCTCAATATTTTTAATAATACTTTTTGTGTTTATTTTTCTTTGAAGGTTCTCAGGTATTGGTATCTCTCCCTGGGAAAGCATATAGTGTATTGACCTTGCAGCCTTGCGCCCGTCAGCAACAGCATTGATTACTGTAGCCCTTCCCGTGTACATATCTCCCGCTGTAAATACATTGGGATCACCTGCTAAAAGAGTATCCTTGTTGGCAGTCAATGTCCATTTGCCGGATGTTTTAAATTGATAATCAGGCTTTTCTTCATGGCAAAGGTAGTAAAGATCAGGTTTTCTTTCATAGGCTGCAATGACTAATTGTGCCTCAAGCATGTCACCGGAGCCTGGAATTTTATTGTATATTTTAGCTCCATTTTTTCCTTCAATGGGCAGTAGTTGACTATATTCAATATAGGTAACATGTCCATAATTGTCTGATTTTATCTGGAAGGGCACTGTAAGAAACATTATTTCCACGCCTTCTTCCATTGCACGCTCTACATCACTTTTTCTTGCAGACATTCCTTTCTGGTCTTGCGGACAGATAACTATAACAGAAAGAGCTCCCAGGCGAATACAAATTCTTGCACAATCCATTGCTGTATTGGATTCGCCAACCACCACCACTTTTTCTCCTTCAAGTGTTGTGATGTTGACTCCTGCTTCTGCCAAAAAATCAAGGCTGTTAACGACACCCGCAGCATTCTCTCCCTGAATACAGAGCAAAGGAGTACTCCATGCGCCAAGGCCAAGGAATATGGATTCAAAACCCCTTGCTTTAAGGTCATCTAAAGTGAATTGTTTACCAAGAACAGCATTTGTTTCAATTTTAACACCAAGCTTAAGAATGCCCTCAATATCCCAGTCAACTATATCCTTTGATAATCTATAATCGGGAATGCCATATCTAAGCATGCCGCCTGGTTTTGACCTTTTTTCAAATATAACAGGGCGATGGCCAAGTCTTCTAAGAAAATATGCACAGGAAAGTCCTGCAGGACCGCTGCCCACAAGCGCAACTTTGTGTCCTGTGTCCGGAGCGCAAATAATTGGCACATGTTTGTTTGAATCCATTTCCCATTCACCCAAAAAACGTTCTAATTTGCTGATAGCTACACCTTCATCAGCAATATTTCTGCGACAGATATTTTCACAGGCATGGGCGCAAAGGCGACTGACAGTTAAAACCAGAGGGTTGCGTTCTTTTATTGTGAGCAAAGCTGATTCATAATCGTTTTTAAGCATCTGGCTGATAAAAAGTGGTATATCTATCTGTGCCGGGCATTTTTGTTCACATGGAGCCAGGCAGTCATTTTTTAGATTAAATTTAAGCAGCCTGTCTGTTTGCCTGGCAATGGAGATAACTCCTATGGGGCACACTTCTACACATTTACCACACCCTTTGCATCTATCCAAATTTACTATCGGGTATTGATTCGGACCCATGGAAATGGCATCAAAAAGGCAT
>JAIOSM010000388.1 GCA_021107575.1 Desulfobacteraceae bacterium
ATATCAGCCGGACTTACCGGGGATATGACAAACAACCCGGACGATTGTATCTTTCCCAATGTCAGCCTTGAAACAGAATTTGGAAACAAAATTAAGACAAAAATCCGTATGCCCATGATGACTGGTGCATTAGGGTCAACTTTGATTGCAGAAAAATACTGGGATGCCTTTGCCATTGGTAGCGCATTAAGTAAGAAACCTTGAATATGCCATGTTTCTGAAGGACCTGCATGGTGATCTTGAAAGTGAAGGTCAGCATGTTCTGTGTTTTTTGCTTTTTTATTGATTTGCATTGATTGATCTGATAGAAAATTTATTTACAGGCAGAGAATCATTTAATAAATTATTTAACTAATTGCTAAATTGGAGGGGGTAAACATTTCTTTTTTAATAACAGATAAAGAACTTACAACACTCTTTCCTGAGGATAAAGCTGATAATTTTTTTGCAGCATTATATGGTGATGCTAAAGAAGGAGCATATGATATCAGTCTTAAGTTCAAAGATTATAAAAATAAATTGTTGACTCTTGAATTCAACCTGATACAGAGACCGGGGAAATGTCTGGTGTGCAATCTTACTTATGGCTTACCCCGAGTTTTTTCAAAACATCCGATTATCAATATTAATGAAATTGTAAAAAAAATTGAAACTCTTTTAACCCAAAAAAAAGAAAAGAAAAAATGTATAGGATGGGAACTTGGAAGAACTCATGAAGTTTCAAGAGAACTCCATATTATCCCTCTTGTTATCTCTATTGCATAACTCTCAAATAAAAGACCTTTGAAGAACAGAAACGCTCTTCAAAGGTCTTTTTTATTTTCTGACTCAATCAGTTTGTTGCATACTCTATGGTAATTGTCACTGTCCGGTTAAAGGATCTTCCTTCGGCTGTAGCATTGTCATAGGGAGGATTGTAGGGCCCGTCACCTCTGAAAACTATCCGTTCAGGAGATGGAACATCACTTTCTATCACATCTTGATAAACTGCTTTTGCTCTTCGCAAAGAAAGGATGACATTGTAATCTTCCTTGCCAATTATATCAGAATGTCCCACAATATTTACTTCAGCTTCCGGCAGCTCTCTAATCCTTTGTATCACACGATCTAAGACTGTCTTATTTCCTTCCTTTATTTCTGAACTATTATAATCAAACAGAATTAAAGCATACTTTTCCACTACTTTATATTCAAGTTTTTGAGCTTCACGCTCTACTCTTTTTATGTATTTAATGGAAGTATTTGCACTCTCTGTTGTAAAGGTTTCGCCCGTAATATCAGTCATGGTCGCGCTTACGGAAATATTATCAAGAGTGCTGATTTTACTAAGTCCATAGTCGACAAGACTAAAGGAAAAAGCAGGGATATCATTTCCTTGCCCTTTTATGGATTTTAAAAGTTGTCCATTGCCCAAAATTTCAATATTCCAATCTTTTAAATCATATCCTACTTCAATATTCGGTTTAACCTTTATTTCATTTGACGTTGCAGCTTCAAATGAATATATGCTTTTAATGGAATCAAGAATTTGGGGAGAATCAGAATGAATCTCTACCCGTTGATTTTCAACCCTACCTTCTTCAACACTGTTGGTACTTGGGACAGCAGGTAATTTACGGGCTGTAACTTTTATCCGATCAGAGTCAATTCCCCATATATACCGAAAATATGCCCGCACTTCTTCTGCCCGGGCCTGGGAAAGAGCAATTTTATTCTTTTCCTCACCCCTATTACTGATACATCCAACAAGTTCAATGCTTGCATCTCTGTTTTCAGAAAACCGTTTGCCAAGTATATTCAACACATTATAATACTTTGCCATGGTATTGCGTAAAGTCTTGTCATCAAACTCCTTTGCTTCAGCCTGGCTTTTTAACAATTTATAACGCTCAGGAATTTTGCTTTGACCTTCGTCAAAAAAAATATAACCAAGCAAAGGAGAACTGTCAATTATTGTAAGTTCCTCAATGGTTATTGCTGAGGGATTAACTGCTATTGAACCCTTTGGTGGGTTTAAAAAGTTATATTCAACTACATACTGATGGAGCAGAGTAGTAGAAACTTTTTTGAAAATAGGCAGTAAATTTGCCGCAGAAGTGGCTTTCCAAATTCTTCCCCCATTTGTTTCAGAAAAGGTTTCTAAATATTCATCTGTAGTTTTTGAAGGCATAAAATCAATGGCATAGGCACTAAAATTCTTTACACTTTTTGCTTTAGTATCTACAACCTCTTTTTTTATCTCACTGTTTATATCTTCACCATCAGTAAAAACTATTAAAAACTTATTATTCTCTTTCGGCATTTTTGAAATTAAGTGTAAGCCGCCGGCAATACCCTCATACAAAAAAGTCTTATCACTTAAATTTTCTTTAAAGCTTTTTTGAAAAAATTCTTTTAATTCGGCATGGTTGTTGGATTTAAAGGTGTTTAACCTTAAAATATAATCATCCATCTTAAAGTTCTCTTTGTCATCAAAGGTAACAACTTCAACATTGTCAAAAGGTCTAACTACTTTTAAAAATTCATCCAGAGCGGATAAAAGTGGTTGCACAGCTTTACGTTGCTTCATTGAAAAAGAATTATCCACCACCAAAACATAATTTATGCTGACATCTTTTCTTGTTTTGAGGACTTCAGCTGCAGTTATTATTGCCTGCTTAGTACCTTTTTTTACAATAAAATCATTTGCCGTCAATCCTTTAACAGGATTGTTATCAGAATCAACCGCTGAAACTAAAATTTTATTTTCATTAATCTCCTGAAATGTTATTTCTGTTTTGTGTCCTGGTATTAAGACCTGCAAGTCTCCTTCTACGCTTGAAAGGCATACACCAGAAAACAAACTGCCCACTGCCAATATCATTAAAAAAATCATTATCTTTATTTTCATCTTATTCCTCCTTTAATAAAGTGTTGATTTTAAGTGTAATATCAAATACTTATATGATATTTTTTTACTTATTCCCGTACTCAACTCAACCAGAAAGGATTATTCTACATCTAAAAGGAAATGTCAAATATTTGTCGTTTATAAATTTTTATTTTGTCAGCCTCTGAATTTGACAAAGATTTTCACATACTTTATTGTTAGCAACCAATACAAATAATGCCGGGAGGTAATACTTGGAAATATTAATTGATCATGATAAATGCAATTGCAAACAGATCAGTCTGTGCTCCGCAATCTGCCCGTATGGATTTATTCTAAGCAGAAATGAAAACAATGAAATGGGTTTGCTTAAAGAATATAAACATTTTTGTATTAACTGCGGACAATGCGCAAGTATTTGCCCAACTTCTGCAATCAACATTGTAAAAAACGATGAGTATCCTGAAAGATATAGTAAAAAAACAGGAATCTCAAAAAGCCAGGCTGCACAATTTTTAAAAACCAGGCGCTCGGTTCGAGCATTTAAGGACAAAAAAATTCCCCGTGCCGAGATAGAAAAAATTCTCTCGATTACAAAATGGATACCTACTGCAAGCAATAAACAAAAACTCAAATGGCTTGTTATTGAATCATCTGACAAGATTCATGAGCTCGCCCGATTAACTGTTGAATGGATAAACAAGAACAATATTTCAAAAGAAATTGTTGAACAATGGGAAAAGGGCGAGGATCTTATACTGAGGAAAGCACCTGCTTTAATTATTGTGCTTGGACAAAAAGATAATTATTGGAGTGGAGCAGAAGCAGGGATTGCGTTGACATATCTTGAATTATTTGCCCACGCAAATAATTTAGGAACATGCTGGGCAGGCTATTTTACAAGAGCTGTTAACCATTTTGCTCCTCTTGAAGACTATCTTGATCTTCCTGAAGCATATAAAATTTGTGGCAGTGTTATGATTGGATACCCGGTTTATAAACTGCATTCTATTCCAAGCCGCAAAAAACTTTCTGTTATTTACAAATAAAGTTATTCTTTTGCAGGTTGTTTTTTTGCTAAAAGCATTCCGGCTATAAGAACCATGCCGCCACCTATTATCTTACATGTACCAAGCAAATCTCCCAGAAACAGCCATGCCAGCAATACGGTAATAACAGGTTCAACAGTGGAAAGCATTGAGGCATGAACCGGACCTATTTTTTTTAGTCCTGCAAAAAAAGTAACAATTGCAATAATTGTTGAAATAATTGCAATCATAGCAGCTGCAGTCCAACCAATAAGCGTACCAGGAAAAGCAGGGCCTTGGAAAAATATTACTAAGGAATAAAGGACTGCAGCTGAAGTAATAATAACAGCAGAGGAAAAAAAAGCATCTGTTTTATTTAAAGCTTTTGCACCTACAATAATATAAGTAGCATAAATAAATGCTGCTGAAACACCAAAGATATAACCTACAGCCTGTCCTCCAAGAGTAAACCCGACTACCAATATAGTGCCGGACAATGCTAATATCAAAGCAGATGTTTCATACAAAGTAATTTTCTGGTTTAAAAATAGAACTGATAAACCTGTTACCAGTGCAGGATATAGATATAAAAGGATTGCCACTGTTCCTGATGGAATGAATGTCAATGCTGTAAAATAACAGAAAGACTGACCACCATACCCGATAAAACCCATTAAAATAAGGACAATTAACATTTTTCCCCGGGGGAATAAAAATTGTGATCTTTTAATAAGAATCCAGGACAGCATTATAACAGATGCAATTGTGAACCGAAGGAAAAGCACTGTAGTAGGATTTGCCCCTGATCCATAGGCAATGTTTGCAAAAATCGGCATCGCTCCGAATGATGCGCCTGAGATAATAATATAAAATATTCCAAGGAATCTATCTCCCCGAAGTTTGAAAAAACCCATTTATTTTGTGATCCTTTTTAATTTATATATAATAGAAACAATACTTATTTATCTA
>JAIOSM010000114.1 GCA_021107575.1 Desulfobacteraceae bacterium
ATAGTGTCTATATCTTGAAATAATATACTAAATGGGTTATAAGATAAAAGTTATACTAATTTTTTAGTATGTAGGTTCTTAAGTTTTAATTCTTCTAACGTGTAGGTTTTCCATTATTTACTATTTTAAGGTAAAAAAATATGTCGTCTGAAAATACGTTGCCAACTGGCTTCGGCGAGATGGGTCTTTCCAAGCCAGTTTTAAAGGCATTAAATGATGCCGGGTACGAAACTCCGACTGCAATTCAAACATTGACTATCCCCCTTATGCTGTCTGGTAAAGATGTTATTGGTCAGGCTCAGACTGGGACAGGCAAAACTGCTGCATTTGCATGCCCATTATTGTCAAAAATTAATCTTCGAAAGAAAAAAGTTCAGGTTTTGGTTCTTGCTCCCACAAGGGAACTTGCTATTCAGGTAGCAGAGGCTTTTAAAGGATACGCTTCTCGTATGACAGGGTTTCGTGTGCTTCCAATCTATGGCGGTCAGGGATATGATGGCCAGCTTAGACAGCTTAAACGCGGTGTACATGTTATTGTTGGAACCCCGGGAAGATTAATGGATCACATGCGTCGTGGAACTGTTAAGTTTGATGAGCTCTCTTGTATTATACTGGATGAAGCTGATGAAATGCTTCGAATGGGTTTTATTGATGATGTAGAATGGATTCTTGAAAAGATTCCTGTCCAACGTCAAATTGCACTTTTTTCTGCAACCATGCCTATGGCAATAAAAAAAATTGCACAAAAATATCTTAAAGATCCTGAAGAAATAACAGTAAAACTTCGTACTACTACAGCGGACACAATTCACCAGCGTTTCTGGATAGTCAAAGGTGCCCACAAACTTGATGCTTTAACCAGAATTTTAGAGGCAGAAACTTTTGAAGGCATTATAGTGTTCGTACGGACAAAAACTGCAACTGTCGAACTTGCTGAAAAACTTGAGGCAAGAGGATTTATCACTGAAGCCTTAAATGGTGATATAGCTCAAAAGTCCAGAGAAAGAACTATTGAAAAGTTAAAAAAAGGAAAGATTGATATTCTTGTTGCCACGGATGTTGCAGCTCGGGGACTTGATGTGGAACGTATCAGCCATGTAATAAATTATGATATTCCCAATAATGCTGAATCCTATATTCATCGTGTTGGCAGGACAGGTCGTGCAGGTCGTCTGGGAGAAGCTATTCTTTTTGTGTCACCAAGAGAGAGATGGATGATCAGGGTCATTGAAAAGGCAACCCGGCAAAAAATGGAGCTGATGAAACTTCCGTCCACGGAAACTATTAACAATAAGAGAATTGCTAATTTTAAGCAGAGCATAACTGATACTCTGGCATCTAAGAAGCTTGGACCTTTTAGAGATCTCATGGATCAATACCGGCAGGAGCATGATGTCCCTGCGCTGGATATTTCTGCAGCCCTGGCACAAATGCTTCATGGGGATAAGCCATTGTTGCTTTCCAGGCAAAAGACAAAACACACCATGAAAGAATCTAAAGAAAATGATACCTTTGCCAGAGATAAATTCAGCAAACAGAAAAAAGGGACTGTCAAAAAAAGAGATTCAAAGAAAAATATATCTCTTGAGAAAGGAATGGAACGGTTTCGCATAGAAGTCGGTTATAACGATGGTGTCGGCCCTGGTGATATTGTCGGTGCTATTGCAAATGAAGGAGGTCTCGAAGCCAAACAAATCGGACATATTAATATAAATGAAAAATTCAGCATAGTAGACCTGCCCCAGGGTATGCCAAATAGTACTTTTCAAGTTTTAAAAAAGGTCTGGGTTTGCCAGCGTCAATTGAAAATTTCTAAAATGAAATAATTACAAACACCATCAAATATTTTTTAACAAGCATCAAATTATATTAGTTTTTTATTAAGGAGTAAAATGTGAAATCTGTAAATGGACATCTTGAGATTATGGATAATGGTTTTGGCTTTCTCAGAGCGATTGAAGATAATTTTAAACCGGGTCTTGATAACACCTATGTTTCTACAGGTATGATTAATAAACTGGGGCTTAGAGAAGGCTGCTTTATTGAAGGACTTGCAGATAAAAAAATACCAGGGAAAAAGAATTTAGCACTTACTGAGATTGAAAGAATAAACCTTGTTCCTATTAATGAATTTTCAAATATCCAGATGTTGCAAGAGCAGGTTAGCATAAACCCTTTTGAAAAATACACTCTTAAAACAGAAGGTGATGATACCACAGGTAGAGCGCTTGATATTATTACACCTATTGGGAAAGGGCAGAGGGGACTAATCATTGCCCCTCCTAAATCAGGGAAGACAACTATATTAAAGCATATGGCAAATTCTATTGTTACCAATCACCCGGATGCAATTGTATTTATACTTCTGGTTGATGAGCGTCCGGAAGAAGTAACTGATTTTCAACGGGGGGTTAATGGCGCTCATGTTATCTATTCCTCCGCTGATCAGCAAACTGATCAGCATATGCGAATGACACGCCTTGCAATTCATTCAGCAATTGCCTGTACTGAAACAGGACAAGATGCAGTAGTCTTTATAGATTCTTTAACAAGGATGACCAGAGCTTTTAATAAACAAACTAATAGTCATGGTAAAACCATGACAGGTGGTCTTGGTGCAAATGCTATGGAGTTCCCTAGAAAAATTTTTGGAGCAGCTCGAAAACTGGAAAATGGTGGGTCTTTAACAATCATTGCCACAATTCTTGTGGGCACCGGCAGTAGAATGGACGATATAATTTATTAGGAATTTAAAGGAACAGGTAATATGGATCTTGTTCTCAGCCAGGAGTGTGCAGAAAATAGAATTTGGCCTGCAATTAATATAGATCGTTCAGGAACCCGTAAAGAAGAACTTCTTTTGAGTAAAGAAGAGTATAAAGAGGTGATTGCAATTCGAAGACAACTTCCCAGAGATAATGAGCTTGCTTCAATGACACAACTGATTGAACACTTAACCGATTAGTATTGATTTTTTAATCTTCTATTATATCCGGATGATTATTCTCTTTTGCCGGGGCACTGCCAACAAAAGTCTGGGCAATATTTGTAGAATATAATAGTATCTGTTTCATACAATCCATGAGTTCCATATGAATCCTGCTAGTTTTGATTGACTCCTGCTTTTTAGATATAATTCTTTCAAGGTGCAGAGCACGATATTTTGTTTCCAGATCAAGATATTTTCTTTCTTTTTTCATAAGATGATACGCAACCTCGGTATCAAAAGAACTGAATGCTTTACGAAGCAAATTTATCTGTTTTAAAACTTTACTTTGATAAATTAAAAGTTCTTCTTTTCCTTCTTCGCAGAAATCATATTGCAGAGCTTTTTTTTTGTTTATCAGAGGAACCATATTTCTATGGATAATATCTCCCATGCTTTCAATATCTTTTACTATGGAAACCATGCCGAAGACTTCTCTTGCAAGTTCTTCACTTAAGTTGCCCCGAGCAAGTTTGGTTAAATAAGTACTTATTTTTTCTTCCAGAAAATCTATTTTTTCTTCACGCAAATCTATTCCTTCAAGTAGTGAGAGATCTGGAAATACCTGATCTCTTGTTGGGATTTCAGCAATAAGAAGCCGCGTGTCTTCATTTTTTATGGCTTGGTTTGATATATGCCTGGCATCAGAAACAAAAGGTATAATAATGGCATTGAGCATTCTTCCAAGAAGTTGTGCCATACGAGCTATTTCAGAACGGGCAAGATCAACTGCCAGAGAAGGTGTTTCAAGCATGGCATCATCTATGTGGAATGTGACAATTTCAAGGCTTTTTTTCTTTTCTTTTTCAGGAAAGATATAATAAATTATTTTAGAGAAAATTGGAATAAATGGAAGAAAGAATAAGCCTAAACTAACATTGAAGAGGGTATGAGCGTTTGCTATTTGTCTTGCAGTTCCGGAATCAAATTTAGATGCTAAGCTTCGTATGATATCAGCAAATTGTGGAATCCAGAAAATGAACAGGCAGACCCCAACGATTTTGAACAATACATGGGCAATTGCAACACGTTTTGCTTCTCTTGATGTGCCTATAACTGAAAGGCCTGCTGTGACGCAAGTGCCAATATTTGCACCGAAAATAATGGGAATGCCAGCCTCAAGAGAAATAAGTCCTTGTTGTGCAAGGACTATAAGCACTCCGGTTGTAGCACTGCTTGACTGGACAACCGCAGTAAACAGAGCTCCTATGAGAATACCCATAAAAGGGTTTTCCATATCTTTCATTAAGCCTATAAATGGGGCATATGTTCTCAAGGGTGCCATTGTATCGCTCATGAGTTTCATCCCAAAGAACAGTATTCCAAATCCCAGAATAATATCCCCGATATTTTTTGAGTTTTGAGTTTTGCCGAACATCCTAAGAAGAAAGCCAATTGCTACCATAAGAAGAGCATAATCAGTGAGTTTAAATGCTATCATCTGAGCTGTAATCGTTGTTCCAATGTCAGCTCCTAAAATTACACCCATACACTGGGTTAAATTTAGAAGACCTGCCTGGACAAAGCTTACAAGCATCACTGTAGTAGCGCTGCTTGATTGAATGACCATAGTCACAAAAGTTCCTACAATAAGACCGATAAAACGGTTTTTTGTAAGTGAAGCAAGAATTGAGCGCATTTGATTTCCTGCGGTGCTTTTCATGCCAGAACTCATTTTGTCCATACCATAAAGGAAAAAAGCAAGTCCGCCTGCAACTCCAATAAGTATGTTTGTCCAGGAAAAATTGGCTGAGCCAGGAGTTGTTGCGCCCATAAGAGAGGAAGGGAGAAATAATAATAATATCCCAGTAAGTGTTATACAGCAGTACAATGTTCTATTATAGTTAAGTTTCATTTTTTTAAATTTCATCTACAGATTTAATTATAGAAATTATAGTATTAATATAGTATAAACGCTTTATCTAAATTTTGGTAATAAAAAGTTTTTTAACTCTTTTTATACTATATATAAACATGGAGCTTTATGATTAATCAAGATAGATTAAGAGATAAATTTATAGAACTTGTAAAAATTGATTCGGTTTCAAAACATGAAAATACAATTGCTTTAAATTTAGCTGAAACTCTGAAACAGATGGGTGCAGAAGTTGTTTTTGATCATGCAGGGAAAGCATGTGGAGGCGATACTGGAAATTTAATTGCAAAATTCCATGGGAATGTAGATGTCAAACCTATGTTTCTGTGTGGTCACATGGATACAGTTGAGCCAGGGAATAATGTTAAACCCATATTTGAGAAGGGGATTTTTAGAAGCGACGGGACAACGATTCTTGGATCAGATGACAAATCTGCCCTGGCCATTATACTAGAAATTCTGAATATAATATTTGAAAATAACCTAAACCACCCTCCCATTGAAATAATTTTTACTATTTGTGAAGAAATCGGACTTCTTGGGGCAAAAAATCTTGACTTATCATTAATTGATTCTAAATTCGGATATATTTTTGATTCCAGTAATACTGATGGCATTGTGACTAAAGCACCAACTGCGAACAGGCTTACAATAAAAGTTTTTGGCAAGGCTGCTCATTCAGGGAGTGAACCGGAAAAGGGTATAAATGCTTTGTTAATTGCATCAAAAGCAATATCAAGATTAAAAATGGGTAGAATAGATCATGAAACCACATGCAACCTTGGAATAATCAAGGGCGGAATAGCAACCAATATTATTCCTGATCTTGTTGAGATTAATGGCGAAGTCAGAAGTCATGATGAAAAAAAACTTGATGCAGTTACAAATACAATCAAGGATTCATTTTTAAAAGCGCAAAAAGAATTTTGTGATGGAGCAAACATTCCTGAAATTGAATTTTTAGTTGATAATGATTTCCCAAAGACTGATATCCCGGAAGGTAACTATGTTGTGACACTTGCACAAAGAGCTGCTGAAAATCTTGGCAGGAAACTTATAATAGAGACTTCAGGTGGGGGTGCAGACGCAAATATCTTATACAGTAAAGGGATTATGCCTGGAGTTATCGGGACAGGCATGAAAGAAGTCCATACGGTAAATGAATGGATAAGCCTTGCTGACATGGTAAAAACAGTTGAATTAACACTGGAAATTATAAAAATTCATACTTCAGGTAAATAAATGATAGCATATTTCGATATCTTTTCAGGCATTAGCGGAGATATGACACTTGGTGCTTTAATTGACCTTGGAGTTCCCGTTGATTGGCTTAACTCTCAGATTCAAAATATCCTTTTTTCTGAATTTGAAATTAAATCTGAACTTATTCAAAAAAATGGATTATCAGCTCATAATGTATTTGTAATGGCATCTATTGATTCCCATGCTAGAAATTATCAAAAAATAAAAAAAACAATATACGAATCAAACTTTTCTAGAAAAGTTAAAGAACAAAGTCTTACTGCATTTGAAAAAATTGCCCGGGCTGAAGCAAAAATTCATTCACAAAGCATTGAGAATGTGCATTTCCACGAAGTTGGTGCTGTTGATTCCATTGTTGACATTGTAGGTACTTTTTTATGTATTGAATATTTAAATATTGATAAAATATATTCATCAAAAATTAGCTTAGGTTCTGGATTTATAGAATGCAGCCATGGTATTTTGCCTGTTCCTGCACCTGCAACGCTTGCTATTTTAAAAGATGTTCCAATTGTGCCTCATGATGCCAACTATGAACTTGTTACTCCAACCGGAGCCGCCATAATCACGACACTTGCATCTGATTTTGGGAAAATTCCTGAAATGGTTATTAAGGATGTGGGATATGGTGCAGGAAAACGTGATTCAGGGACAAAAATCCCCAATTTATTACGGGTTATAACCGGTAATAATCAAGACGATAATGATAAAAAAGGAAATCAGGTTCTTAAAGAAAGTGTTTATGTGCTGGAAACTACAATAGATGATATGCCCCAGGAATATTCAGGATATATTTTTCAGAGCCTTTTTAAGGTTGGCGCACTTGATGTTTGCCATATACCAGTACAAATGAAAAAAAACAGGCCAGGAACAAGACTTGAAGTCCTGTGTAAAGAAGAAGATTTTAATAAAATTATTGATCTTATTTTTAAAGAGAGCACAACCACAGGAATAAGATATTATAAAGCTGATAGAGTAAGACTAAAAAGAGAA
>JAIOSM010000396.1 GCA_021107575.1 Desulfobacteraceae bacterium
AATTTGGAGATATAGAAGTCAACACAGATCGCCCATACATAGTATTAAATGCTACAAATGGAACAACAGGTGAAACTTCAAAAAAATTTACTTTTACCCATGATGATTTTATAAAAATTAAATCCAATATCAACAAATATCATGTTGGAAGAGCTGTTATGGCAACAGCATGTTCCCCGGCAGCATTTAATTACATGACTTTAAGGAATTTTGCTAAAGAAGATAGCAGGAAATATGTTCACGTTTTTGATGGTGGAGTTTTTGATAACCTTGGATTAGATAGCGTTAAGGAGATAATCGAAATAAATAAATCAGAATATAATAAAATTGTAGTAATCCTTGTAGATTCATTTACTAAAGCTAAAGGTGTAAGTAGCGATTCAAGTGATGCACGAAAATTTTTTGATTATATAGTTGATCTTAACGTTTTAGATAGTTTTGATAGCCTTTTATCAGCCAACCGGTTAGAAACTGTTAAAGATTTTAGAGAATTATTATTGAGTTATAAAAATCAGGAAACTTTTTTTTATCATATTAAATTCGAAGATCTTAAAAATAAAGACGAGCTCAATTTGATCAAAACTGATTTTAATATCAGTAAAACTGATAGAGAAGAAATCGATGCTGCTGTCTTGAGTCTAATCGTGAAGGAAAACCCCTGCCTCTGTGCAATAAAAGATATTCTTGTTTCTGATGAAACTAAGTATGAATCTCGCTACTGCAGTTGGAATGTGATAGACAATAGCTTGAATGATTGATGTCGAAAAAATGAAACACTCATGCAAAGATCCTGGTAGGGGTCGAATTTTTTTTATGACAGCCTGGCTTATGATGTTGATGCTTTTTTATTCATGCGCCTCTTTTAACCTGGCCGACCATAAAGAGTTCAGAGAAGGACCCAAGTATTTAGATTTATTTTACAAATATAAAAAAATAGATGGCGATAAAATGAAGAAAATAAACTTTGAACAGATATATGATCCTTCAGTGAGAGAATCAAATTATTCAAAAATAATGTATGGAAATAATGATACTGCTGTCATCCTTCTGCACGGGTTTATAAGCTCTCCTTTTGAAGTTTATTTTCTGGCAAACGAGATAAATAAAAACGGCTTTACGGTTTATCTACCTTTAATTGAAGGTTTTGGGGGTGACATTGATTTTGCCAATGCAACCCGATATTCATCCTGGCAGCTTACATTAAAAAAAAGTATTGAAAAACTGGCACCTAACTACAGGAATATCATTTTAGTAGGCTTTTCAATGGGAGGTACCATTGTTACAGATTTTCTTTTAAAAAATAATTATGATGACAATAGAATACAGGGCGCTATTCTTCTCGCTCCTTATTTTGCGCCTAAATGGTCGGCAGGCCAATGGCTCAGCAAAGGCCTTGGCATGTTCAGCGATTCGGTTTCTTTAAAAACTATATACAAGGTTTGCAGAAGCAAAGATTTAATTATTCCGCTTTCAAACCAGGATTACTATAATTCAGCCCTGCCGATTAAAGCAGCTAATGAGCTGATTAAATTGGGGAATGAAATAAAAACCAATATTTCTGAAAAACAGATTTACCTGCCCACACTTCTGGTTTATACAGAGGATGATAAAACGATTAACAATAGAATTAGTTTGAACCTTGTTGAAAAACACTTCCAGAATGTTGAGATTATTAAATTTACAAAAAATCAAAAAGTGAGACATCAATTGACTGTCCCCGCTGGAAACAAAATGTTTGATAGTTTTTGTGCCTCAGTAATTAATTTTATTAAAAACTTAAAAGATTAATATCTGAAGAGTGCTCTCTTGACATTTGGATAGTCAAGCATTATTATTGTGGTAAATAGCATCATTTTGATGCGGATTGTATCAATAAGGGGAGTATCCATGACAACAATATCTTTAAGGCTTGATTCTGTGTTGGTTGAAGAAGCAGGACGTGAAGCAATGGTTGAAAACAGATCTAAAGCCAAGCAGATTGAGCATTGGGCCAAGTTAGGCAAAGCAATAGCTTCGGAATTAAGTCTTGCTGATGCTTTTACTGTGGCTCAAGGTATAAAAAAAATAAAGTTGGAACCTGTACAATCTGTCATTATTGACGCAGACGACATATTCAATGATCTTGAAAATGATCGAAAAAAAGGTTTGCTTGCTCAAAAAGTAACTTCTGCCAGAATTTATTATGAAGCAAGCCAAAAAAGAGTTGGTTTTCTTGATAGAATTGATTCGGCGACAGGAAAGCGTGAAACCGGGAAGTTTGAGAATGGTAGATTCAGGGCTTTTTAGATGACAGAATCAAAACATCTTTGGATATTAGCTGGTGGCAACGGCGCAGGCAAGTCTACTTTTTATAGGCTTTATCTATCTAAATATGGAATAAAATTTATAAATGCCGACTTGATAGCAAAGGAAATTGATTCCAAAAATCCGGAGGATTTAAGTTATCAAGCAGCTGCTTTAGCTTCTAAAATAAGAGAAGATCTGATCATCCATGGAGTATCTTTCTGTTTTGAGACTGTTTTTTCACACGAATCTAAAATAGATTTCATTGCAAAAGCAAGAGCACATGGTTATAAAATTACGCTTGTTTATATTCACCTAAGCAGTTCTGAATTGAATGAAGCCCGGGTGCATCAACGTGTCTCAGAGGGTGGACATAGTGTATCCTCTGAAAAAATACACAGCCGAATTCCTCGTACAATGAAACATATCAAAACAGCATTACCTTTAGTGGATGATGTCAGACTTTTAGATAATTCTTCTATAGATGATCCTTTTTTACAAGTAGCTATTATAAAATCTCAGAAATGTGAAGAACTAATATCTCCTTTACCTAAATGGGCACGGGAAATACTAGGTGATTATGAAAAGATGTAAAACCTCAATTAAAAGGAATTAAAGAAATTATGAAATCTAAATTAGTAAGTTTTTTATTTGTTATTATATTCAGTATGGCTGGAAACAATGTTTGGGCAAAAAATGCAGTTGTAGTATTAGAAACTAACATGGGAAATATTGAAATTGAACTTTTTGATCAAGAAGCTCCGTTGGGAACTGCGAATTTCTTAAATTATGTAGATTCAGGCTTTTACAAAGATGTTATTTTTCACAGGGTTATTGCAGGTTTTATGTTGCAAGGCGGAGGTTTTGATAAAGACATGAACAAGAAAGAAACAAAGCAGCCTATTAAAAATGAAGCAAATAACGGCAAAAAAAACCTCAGAGGCACCCTGTCCTATGCAAGAACACAGGATATAAATTCAGCTACATCACAGTTTTTTATTAACCTGGTTGATAATGCATTCCTTGATTATAAGAATGACAGGGAATACGGGTATGCAGTGTTTGGAAAAGTGATAAAAGGGATGGATGTCGTTGACGCCATTGGTAAAGTAAAAACAGGCAGATTTAAGATGTACAAAGATGTGCCACAAAAATCAGTTATTATTATCAAGGCTGCCAGGAAATAGTAATGAATATTACATATAAGCAAATGCCAATAATGAGTCCTATCGCCAATCCTACGAAAAATTTAAATATATAAAGGAACACATACAATGGCTCTCTTTAGATGCAACAAATGTGGTCATATTCGAGAAGTTGGAAATGACTATATTGGAAAATCTGTGAAATGCCCAAAATGTAAGCAGATCACACCAATTTACGACACGCTATCATTTGTCAAAGCTCTAATTCAGAAACATATTGCCCAAAATAAGGAATTGGAACAACTAAGGCAAATATCTGCTAAAGAAGATGCTAAAGATATTCAAGCAGTTGAAAGTGTTACAGTTGAAGAAATTGATATTCACAACACATAGTCTTTAACACAAGCTGACAAATATGAGCCAATTATAGAATGGTTTGAAAAACGTCAAATCCAATTTCAAATCAACCATGAAGCTGTCGACACAACTGGATTCTTTGATGAGATAGCATTATCAATAGGCAATAATTTTGATGTGCTTAAATTTGTTAGTGATCAGATTAAATATATTCAAAACAAAGGCTACACAAATGTTAAATTAGATCTTTCTAAGAAAAATCAAAAAGAGATAAATCAAATAACATCATTTTGTAAAGAAATGCATGATTATTCATTTGTGGCAAAATATTTTTACCAGAAGAAAGATAAAATAATTCGGCTCACACTCCAAACAGCTCCTAAAATTAGAGCTTTTTTTAATGGGATATGGATGGAATGGTTTACTTTCATAAAATTATTGGAATTTTTTCAAGATAAAAAAATTGATGCATCTTGTATGAGAAGTATTCAAGTTTCTTTCCCAAATGGCGTATCTAATGAACTTGATATTTTCTTTTTAACTAAAAAGAATACTCCGGTTTGTATTGAGTGTAAATCAGGGGAATTTCGGCAGGATATTGATAAGTATTTAAAATTGCTAAAACAGCTGAATATTCAAAAAGACCAATTTATTCTCTGTATATTTGGCCTGAGTAAAGAACAAACACAAGGCCTGACCAGCATGTATGATTTAACATTTACAAATGAAATAAATCTTATGAGCCACATTGAAAAAATAATATGAATGCTAAAATAGAAATTTTTTTCAAATTAAAAAGTAATATATCTTGGGATTATTTTTTTCCTAACAGTTAGTTTTCTAAACTTTTCATTGGGATATCCAAGAGCGATAACAGAATAGATAGCTTCCTTTTTATCAATTCCCAGATCTTTTTTAAGTTTTGCATCATTTGCAATTGCATTACTGGCAAAACCAATCACGCAAGACCCAAGCCCCATGGAGTGAGCTCCTAAAAGAATGTTTTGGGTTGCAAGGAGTGCATCTTCTGAAGGGCAACTTGATTCTTTTAGCCCTCCCACCATAATTACAGCAGTTGCTCTGTGGAAAAGCTTGTCAATCCCTTCCTTTTCATATAGTTCAATTGTTTCTTTAACTGATTCATAGTAGTTCTCATAATAAAATTCCAGTTTTTTATTGCCAAAGAGCGTCATACCTTTTCTTAGAATTATATTTTTAGATAGTTTATTTAATCTTTTGAAAAATTCTCCGATTTTTTCTCCAAAGTTTGCAACATCTTTTTTTGTAGGGATAATTATAAAAGTCCAGTCCTGGCAATTTGATCCTGAGGGGGCAGTTATTCCAATTTTTATCAGGTCTTCAAGAATATCTTTGTCTATATTGTTATCTTTAAAATTTCTACATGATCTTCTGGACAGCATAAGTCTGACCAGTTCTGATGTCTCAAAATTACCATGTTTGATCCATTTATTTTCATAAGTGAATGTATTAAAATTAATTTTTCCAAATTCAGAATTTTTTAGACTTATTGCATCCATAGGGCAAATTGCAATACAATGTCCGCAAGTAAGTGATTCATCTCCGGTAATTTGAGCTGTTTTATTGATAATGGATATTGTTTCAGACGGGCAAACCTTGACACATAGTCCGCAACCATCACATAATTTTGGGTCAATTTGAATATTTATTTTTCTTTCCAGCATTGTTTTATACCTTTGCCCTTTTTAACAGGGATTTTATAAACTAATCTTAAATTATTGTTTATAAATATGAAAAAAATATGGTTTTTGTCAATCACTCTATTAAAAGAGGTTGAAAAGTATTATCCTCATAACAGTTTGTACTGAATTAAACAGGAGGTGAATATGGCTGGAAATTCTTCAGCTTACGGTTGGCGGGGTAAAATTTTAAAGGTTGATCTTTCTTCAGAAACCATTACAAAAATTGATACTCAGCCGTATGCAGACCGTTTTTTAGGCGGGCGGGGAATCGCCACCCGCTTGTACTGGGAATATGTTCCTGTTACAGTCAGGGCTTTTGATCCGGGAAATCACTTGATTTTTATGACAGGTCATTTGACAGCAACAGGTGCCCAAGGTGCATCACGTTTTGAAGTCGTGGGAAAGTCACCCATGTTGATGCCGGAAGGCTTTTGTTACGGTAACATGGGCGGGTATTGGGGGCCTGCATTAAAAAGAGCTGGTTTTGATGGACTCATGGTGTCTGGAAAGGCGGATCGACCTGTTTACTTATTCATTTCAGATGGGAAAGCCACTATTAAGGATGCAGCCCAAATTCATTTTAAGGGTGTTAAGCAAGTCAAGGAGTATTTACAAGAAAAACATGGCAAAAAAACGCATTTCATTACTACCGGTCCTGCCGGGATGAATCTATGCCGCAATGCAAACCTGATGACTGATAATGAGGGTAGCGCAACCGGCGGTTTTGGGGCGGTTTTAGGAGCTAAAAATTTAAAAGCCATTGCTGTTATAGGAACTAAATCTCCTTTGGTAAGTGATCCTGCGGTATTAAAAGAGCTAAATCATTTAACAATCAAGTTAAATAAGCGGGACACTTCATTCAGTCCATATCCACCGGATCAGATTGTCCGCATAGGTAAGGCTTCTTGTTTTCAGTGTGGTCTGGATTGTACTATGCGATCTACCTTCCGAACCAAATCCAAGAAAGAGGTTGTGAGAAAGTGTCAGGCCATGTTTGTATATTTTCCTTGGGTGATGGGGCGTCCGGGTGAACCGGCTGAAACTGCTTCGGATGCCACAGGACTTTGCAACGATCTCTCATTATGTACCATGGAGATTTTCAATATCGTTCACTGGATCAGTGCGGGTTATAAGGCAGGTTATTTGAGCGACGGCCAAACCGGTCTTGAAATTGATAAATTAGGGACGTGGGCATTTTTTAAAGACCTCTGCGATATGATCGCATTTCGGAAAGGGTTTGGTGATCTTATGGCTGAAGGACTTTTGAGGGCCGGAGAAACCTTAGGGTTAGAAGCTAAAAAACTGTTTGCCAATGAAGTTGCAGGTGTGGGCGATGGCGCTACCTATTCGGCAAGGGAATATTTGATGAATGGTTTATTGTATGCCTTTGAGCCCCGACAGCCCATTGCCATGCTCCACGAGGTCAGCAGAACTATTGGCATGTGGGTCATGAATTTGCAATATCCCGGATCAACACCGGTTTCTGCAGATGTATATCGAAAGTCTGTAACCAAATTCTGGGGCCACGATAAGGCCTGGGACTTGAACACTCATGAAGGCAAGGCCATGGCAGCCTCACGCATCATAGATCGTACCTATGTCAAGGATAGCCTGGGACTGTGTGATTCCTGCTGGCCATTGCTGTTTTCACACCATACAGAAGATAAGGTGGGCGATTCAACCTTAGAGTCCCGTATTTTCAACGCAGTAACCGGAAAAAAACTGAGTGAGAATGAACTTTTGAAATTCGGTGAAATTATTTTTAATCAGCAGCGTGCCATTCTTTTGCGGGAAGGTTGGGACCCAGAGAAAGATGATACAGTTGCAGAATTCAATTACACTGATCCGGTTCAAAGCGTTTTTATGAACACAGATGTGCTGGTACCCGGAGAGGGTGATATTGTTTTAAACCGTAAAGGCAAAACCCTGGACCGTGACGTTTTCAAAAAAATGCGGGAAGAGTTCTATCAATTAAGAGGGTGGAATCCAGAAACCGGCTATCCTACTGAAGAAAAACTCAATGAACTTGGGCTTTCAGATCTGCGGAGTGTGGGACAGTAACCAATTCGTCATGTTTTGTTACTGGAATATGATCAAAGAGGGAGGCCTTATTAATAAATTATCTAACAAGGATCACTCATTAGAAAGGAATTATTTATGGACACACTTATTTCAATTTCAGAAATTAAGTACAGGTGGCTTCAAAAGGAAGTTAGCCTTCCCAAAGTAATATCCAGAGGCAGCAAGCACAAGATGGTTAAGCTGATTCAGGAATGGCTTTGTTATCATGGATTTAAAACCGGTATTGACCAGGATTTTGGCCCGGCCACTCAAAAACTGGTAAAAAAATTTCAGGAAGCAAGCAAACTGCCGGTTACAGGTGATGTTGATGAAAACACATTCCAATTTTTGACAACACCTCTGTTAAAATCTCTTACGCCAATTGATAATGTCTTTCAATCATTTGGAGAGGCTGTAGAGGCTTATGCAATAAAGCATTTGGATCTACACCCCATTGAAATTGGTGGCCAGAATATGGGGCCATGGGTAAGGCTTTATATGCAGGGTTATGAAGGGAAGGATTTCCCATGGTGTG
>JAIOSM010000465.1 GCA_021107575.1 Desulfobacteraceae bacterium
ATATTGAGCACACTTTTACACAAAAAAAAAAACACCTGAAAACCTCAGAATAGCTGTAATTTCAGCATCAAGCACAAGAACTCTATCTGAAGATAAAAGTGGAATATGGATAAAAAAACAGGCGAAAAAAGAAGGTCATGATGTAGTTGTTCACCACACAGTAATAGATGACATAAAAGAGATACAGGATATGGTGGAACATATCATATTAAAAATATCTCCTGATGTGATTTTAATAACCGGAGGAACCGGCATAACTAAAAAGGATGTGACTATTGAAGCTGTGACCCCTCTGTTTGACAAAGAGCTCACAGCCTATGCGATTTTGTTCGCCCAGCTCAGTTTCGAAGAAATAGACTCAGCTGCCATGCTCTCAAGGGCAACAGCCGGGGTAATCAAAAACTCCATACTGTTTTGTATGCCGGGGAGCCTTAAAGCCTGCAAGCTTGCATGCAAGGCACTGATTTTTCCGGAACTTGGACACCTTATAAAACATATTCGGGAATAATTTTACAAACTTATTAGATATAAAGGAGTATAATAATAACAATGGAAGAACTTAATAACTTTATTGCAGAATGGAAAGAGACTGAATCTAAAACAAGGCAGGCATTTACAGAACTGATAGAATATTTACAGAAAATGGAAAATATAACACTTGATTTCAATGCAAGACCCGGGATTACATATTCGCTGCGGCCGAAACATAATAATCAGGAAAACCGTGCCCTGTTTGCAATGATAGATGTTATTGATGATGACCCGGAAGAAAAATGGCTTTCAGTCTGTTTTTATGGAGATATGATATCTGATCCTGATGAACTGGGCGATCTTATCCCTGAAGGTCTATTGGGTGATGATGGACATTGTTTTGATATGTATGAATACAATGCTGAAGAAGTTGAATACCTCAAAAACAGACTTGATGATGCCTATAAAGCAGCAGAGAAGTCATAATAAATAAATATCAATAATTAAGATATTCGATTTAATTTTTATAAGCCAAACCCTTTAATACCAACGTTTTGGACATGCCTCATGCATGTAACTGACAAGGCGGAGCTATGTACACCAAAAACAAATAACCTTATGAGATAAACTATGAAAAAAGCATTGATTACCGGAATAACAGGCCAGGACGGAGCATACCTTGCAGAATTTTTACTTAATAAAGGATATGAAGTCCATGGAATAAAAAGACGCTCTTCTCTATTTAACACTGACAGAATAGATCATCTTTACCAGGACCCCCATGTAGAAAATAGAAACTTCATACTTCATTATGGTGACCTTACAGATTCCACAAACCTTATTAGAATCCTTCAGCAGGTTCAGCCTGATGAAGTTTACAACTTAGCTGCCCAGAGTCATGTGGCAGTATCTTTTGAAGCCCCTGAATACACAGCTGACACTGATGCTTTGGGTACACTGCGTCTTCTTGAAGGAATAAGACTTTTAGGGCTTGAAAAGAAAACCAAATTCTATCAGGCTTCAACCTCTGAGCTCTATGGAAAGGTCCGGGAGACTCCCCAGACAGAGAAGACAGAATTTTATCCAAGAAGTCCCTATGGAGTTGCAAAACTTTATGCATACTGGATTACTGTAAACTATAGAGAAGCTTATGGGATATATGCATGCAATGGAATTCTTTTTAACCATGAATCCCCCCTCCGAGGAGAGACTTTTGTTACACGCAAAATCACCAGAGCACTTTCAAGAATAAGCCTTAACCTGCAGGACTGCCTTTATATTGGAAACCTTGATGCAAAAAGAGACTGGGGACATGCAAAAGATTTTGTAAAAATGCAGTGGCTTATGCTTCAACAGGAAAAAGCTGAAGATTTTGTAATTGCAACAGGCAAACAATACTCAGTCAGAGATTTTATAACACTTGCTGCAAAGGAACTAAACATTGATATAATTTTCAAAGGCAAAGGTGTTGATGAAAAAGGATATAATAAAAAAACAGGTAATGTAATAGTTGCTGTGGATACCGAGTATTTCAGACCCACCGAAGTAGAGACATTGTTAGGTGATCCCTCAAAAGCAAAAGAAAAGCTCGGCTGGACACCAAAAATTACTTTACAAGAACTGATAGCAGAAATGGTTCAACATGACCTTACAGAAGCAAAAAAAGACCACTTGTGTAAAACTCATGGCTTTGAAACTTTTGATTATAATGAGTAAACTGATATGAATCCAGATTCTAAAATATTTGTAGCAGGCCCAGGAGGCCTTGTAGGTTCAGCAATAATCCGTTGTTTACAAAAAAAAGGGTATCTAAATATTTTGAGCCCTCTTCATTCAGAGCTTGAACTCATGGATACGAACGCAGTAAATACCTGGTTTGATAAACATAAACCTGATTATGTTTATCTTGCTGCTGCAAAAGTTGGCGGCATAATGGCAAACAGCACCTACGGCGCTGATTTTATCTATCAAAATCTGATGATTCAAAACAATATTATCCATCAATCACATGTTCATAAAGTGAAAAAACTTATTTTTCTGGGCTCATCATGCATATATCCAAAACACTGTCCTCAGCCCATGAAAGAAGAATACCTGATGACAGGTAAACTTGAACCAACAAATTCACCCTATGCCCTGGCAAAAATAGCAGGTATTGAAATGTGCTGGGCATACAACA
>JAIOSM010000258.1 GCA_021107575.1 Desulfobacteraceae bacterium
ATTCTTCCTCTTGGCATCAGCAAAGGCTTATATAATTTTAAAAATAAACATTCCTGGAAATTAAGCCCGCAAAAAGTAAGAGTTACTATTGGAAAGCCCTTAACATATAATTCATATAAAGATCTTTCCGTGGATCAATTAACAAAAAAAGTAAAAGGGATAATAGAAGATCTTGCCCATACTGATTAGTTTATAAGAGATAGTCTGAAACTATTTTTTTAAGCTCTTCAGTATATCCTCCGTAGAAATGATCACAACCATTAATAATCTCTATTTTAAATTCAGGATTCCACTTTGCTGCATTTTTTTTAACCGGCCCAGCAGGTGCTATTTCATCATCTGTTCCAGTGACTACAAGTCCGGGAGATGGCAGGGCTTTTATATTTTTATAATCTAAAAAAGCAATTGGCGGAGATATCATTATACTATCAGAAACATCTAACCCATTAGAGATAGCAGAAGTATTAATCCATGATCCATATGAATAACCGGCAAGTAAAGGATTTATTTTAATCCCCTGCTCTTTTAAAAAACTCACCACAGCCTCTAAGTCGTTTATTGATTCTTTGTCGTTCCCGGGCATTTTAACTTGTCTGAAATTAAACCTTAATGTTGAATAACCCTTTTTTACCAATTCTTCTTGTAAAAGCTCAACAACAGGATTTTCCATATTACCGCCATAAAGAGGATGGGGGTGAGTTATAATCGCAACTTTTTCATTTGATATGTACTCAAAAAGTCCATCAAGTTCTATTTTATTACAGTAAATTATTACGCTCTTTTCCACTTCTACCTTTTTATATACCTATCTCATTAGTCATTAAGAAGGAGTTGGAGAATCATTCCTGTGTTGACAGCAGGTGTCCATTCGTCAGCACCCATGTCGCAGTACTTATGGTACGTGTTTACCGGCGCTTCAATCCAGTCACTGTCTCTGGAATCACCTTCAAAATCATCAGGAGGATCAGAATAATTATAATTAACCCAAGTATTGGTAGGAGCAGGGATCCATATTTTTTTATCAAAAATTGCAGATCCTATACATGGAGAAGCTCTTTTTAAATGATAATTCCCTATAAATGCACTTTGAAAAAGTGGGTCTATGTCAATATTATTCTCAATGTCATTATATGCCCCAGGAAAAGTACCGTTATTCGCAACATTTCCTATGTCAGAATACTTTGCATCCACCTGGACGGTTGGACCAGCATCCCATATCTGAATTAGAATATCATCGCCTGCATTCCCCCATACAATATTATTTGTAGAATATACAACTGAGCCTGCACTGGATCCAGATGCTGATACCTTTATACCACCACCTGTAAAGTTGGAAATACCATTATCTGTTATAGTATTGTTTATCAAATTAACAGTACAATCACTGTCATATGTTTGGACAAACAAGCCATAACCATTAGTCTCTTTAGCATTGTTTGCTATGATATTATTTTTTAGTGTCGCGGTTAATATACTACTATTTAAGGCATACAATTCGATTCCAGCACCGCCTCCAAACCCAGTTTCATTCTTTGTTATTCTATTGTTTTCAGCAATAAAGGTAATAGACCCACCGGTTTGTGCCTTAATATTAAGTCCTCCTCCAGAGGAACCAGATGTATTGTTCATTATTATATTATTGTTTAATGTTAAAGACATTGTTTGCCCTGAAGAAATTATTGACATTCCACCTCCCCAAGGCACACTGTCATTACCACCATTCACTATTTTAAAACCCTGTATAGTAAAATCAGTAGACGAGCTAGAACTCACTATATAAATTACATGATCTGTCTCTCCTCCATCAATCACAGTTACAGATGGATCAGTGTTTTGTGCTGTAAAGCCTGTATCCCACCCACCCTGAATTATCAGCGGATTCAAACCAGAGTCAGAAATATTTATATTTTCATAATAAGTTCCCTGGGCAACTTTGACTGTATCGCCTGACACAGCCCCATTTATTGCATGATCTATAGTCCCGCAGGGAGACCCGGGAATGGTGCAATCATTTGATGTGTCAACCCCTGACGTTGTCACGTATCTGTCAGCAGCTCCTGCATAGGAGAAAATTATTAATAAAATAAAACTGATCAATAATACATATTTTTTGCAGAATCTCATTCTGTCACCTCCGTCTTCTTAGCCCATGTCATTTAATGCTTACAGACTCCCTAAACTCGTTACACAAATCTGCTTTTTTGTCAACGAAAGCATAAAAAAATAAACCATTAAGGTGTTGAACATAAACACTTTTTAAAAAGGCTTAAAGTAGAATTAAGCATGGTTTAGGTGTCAGGTAGAATTTTATTGAATAATATCTCTTTCTACGTTAGTCTGTTTTTTTGATATATTAATTTATTGTTTTAGGAGTAGAAATGAAAGAAGAAAGTATTATAAAACTTTCAAATCGAATGGATCAACTTCCACCCTATCTTTTTGGAATGATTAACAAGATGAAAATGGAGAAAAGACGTAAGGGTGATGATGTTATTGACCTTGGAATGGGAAACCCTATGGACCCGGCTCCTGATGCTGTTATTGATAAACTTATCAGCACAGCAAAAGATCCTAAATCCCACAGATATCCTGAATCTTCAGGAATAAAAAACCTTAAACTTGAAATATCAAAATATTATAATCGCCATTACAATATAAATCTTGATTCTGAAAATGAAACTTATT
>JAIOSM010000263.1 GCA_021107575.1 Desulfobacteraceae bacterium
GATGAAATGGATAAACTTCTTGAGAAACAAGGTAAACTTCAGGAAAAGCTTGATCACCTTGAAGCATGGGATCTTGAGTCACAACTTAAAATGGCAATGGATGCATTAAGATGCCCTCCTTCAGATACTCCTGTAAACATACTCTCAGGCGGTGAGAAAAGACGTGTAGCGCTTTGCAGACTATTATTGCAAAAACCTGATATCCTCTTGCTTGATGAGCCGACAAACCATCTTGATGCTGAGTCAGTTGCATGGCTTGAAATGCATTTAAATAAATATGAAGGTACAATCATTGCCATAACCCATGACAGATACTTCTTAGATAATGTTGCAGGATGGATATTGGAACTTGACCGTGGTGTCGGGATTCCTTTTAAAGGCAATTACTCTTCCTGGCTTGAACAAAAGCAAGAACGATTGCGCCATGAACAGAAACATGAAAGCAAACGCCAGCAAACTCTTCAAAGAGAGCTTGAATGGATTAGAATGTCGCCAAAAGGAAGGCAGTCAAAAGCCAAATCAAGAATCACATCCTATGAGAACCTTTTGAAAAAAGATGCAGAACAGCAGGATGCAGCTATGGAGATTTTTATTCCACCCGGACCAAGACTGGGAGATAAGGTTCTTATTGCGAAAGACTTATCAAAAGCTCTTGGAGAAAAATTGCTCATTGATAAAATGGAGTTTATAATTCCTCCAGGTGCAATTGTAGGTATCATCGGTCCAAATGGTGCAGGAAAGTCAACTCTCTTTAAAATGATAATTGATCAGGAAAAGCCAGACTCAGGTGTACTTGAAACAGGTGATACAGTAAGGCTTGGTTATGTTGATCAGGACAGAGATACGCTTGATGGAGAAAAAAGTATCTGGGAAAATATTTCAGGCGGGAGTGATACTCTTCTAATTGCCGGAAGAAAAATCAATTCCAGAGCCTATGTTTCAAAATTTAATTTTTCAGGTACAGATCAGCAGAAAAAAACCAGGGTTCTTTCCGGGGGAGAGCGAAACCGTGTCCACCTTGCCAATGTGCTTAAAGAAGAAGCTAATCTGTTACTCCTTGATGAGCCGACAAATGACCTTGATGTAAATACCATGAGAGCTCTTGAAGAAGCTCTTGAAGCCTTTGCAGGCTGTGCAATGATAATAAGCCATGACAGATGGTTTCTGGATCGAATCGCAACCCACATACTTGCATTTGAAGGCAATAGTCAGGCTCTCTTTTTTGAAGGAAGTTACTCAGATTATGAAAAAGACAGGAGAAAAAGACTTGGTTCAAAAGCAGATCAACCAACAAGGATTAAGTACCGCCAATTGACCAGATAATTTCGATCAGGTAAATATTGACCGGATAATTGCAGACTAAATAATGGAAATAAAAAAAACCCTTGAGAACCCGATCTTAACAACACACATCGCTGTCTTCCTTTTCGGGTTTTCAGGACTTTTTGGAAAATTCTTCTCATTTAGCCCTGTTTATATTGTCCTTGGCAGGACATTTTTTGCATCTGTATCATTAATCATTTTCATAGTTTTTTTAAAAAAAATCCCAATTAAACCTGCTTCTTTAAGTGATACATTTTCTTTAGGGCTTCAGGGCTTACTTTTAGGTTTCCACTGGGTATGTTTTTTTTATTCAATCCAAATTTCTACAGTTGCTGTGGGCTTGCTTACTTTTTCAACCTTTCCTTTATTTGTAACATTTTTAGAACCTGTTTTTTTTAAAGAAAAGCTTTATAAAAAAGATATTTTATTTGCCTGTCTTATATTAATCGGAACTTTTTTTGTTATTCCATCACTTGATTTCTCAGATAATATGACCAGAGGAGGTGGTATCGGGATATTGGCAGGTTTTACCTTTGCTCTGTTGACATTAATAAACAGAAAAAATGCAAAAAAACTCAATCCTTTATCAATTGCTTTACATCAAAATTTCTTTGCCACAATCTTTCTAATCATACCTGCAATTCTAATCAAATCTCCCCTGCCCCTGTACAGTGATCTTCCTTTGCTTGCAGTGTTGGGAATTTTCTGTACAGCATTATCACATTCTCTTTTTATAAAATCTCTTGCCCGCATCAGAGCACAGACAGTATCAGTTATTACGGGGCTTGAACCTGTATGGGGAATAGCTTTAGCCATATTATTCTTTAACGAGATACCAAACTTGCAAACAATTGCCGGTGGGATTATAATAATAATTGCATCTGCATTAGCAGGTATGAAAAATAAAATATAAAAAGCATTTTAAAATGCAAAAAAAACATCCTTATTTAAAAAAAATTAGTAACTTACATTCTTTCCTGTTTCAAAGGATGCTTCCGGTCGGTGGTTCTGAGGTTAGCAGCCTGTTATATTGGCGAGCACGGATTCTTTTCGCAATTATTCTTTCAAGCGCATTATTTGGGATATTTATTTTAGCCTCTGTTATTCCATTGGCTGTTAAGTATAAACTTTGGGGATTACTACTTTTTGATGTAAGTGCATGGATACTATGCTTGCTGCTTTTGATTTTACCACGTATCAGTTATATGATTCGCGCAACAATCTCTGTATTGGCTATGTATGGAATTGGTGTAATTATTATTTTTTCCATTGGTCCCATAAGCGGTGGTCCTGCGTGGTTATTTTGTTTTTCAATTTTTGCTGCAATTTTATTAGGACCCAGGGCGGCTGTTCTGGCTGTTTCTTCCAATGCAATCGCAATCGCAATAATAGGCTATCTTATACATAATAATCTATGGATACCATTATCTAATCTGTTTACTGCGCAGCAGATCTTGGCAACAGGTATGAATTTTCTATTTTTAAACATTTTGATTACTCTTTCAATATCTGTACTGATTAAGGGTCTGACCCAATCCCATGAAAAAGAAAAAAAGCTGTCTGCTTCATTAGAGAAAAGTGAGAATCGCTATCGTTTGATAGCAGACAATGTTGCTGATACAATATGGAAAATGGATATGAATTTAGGCTTCACTTATATCAGCCCATCTATTTATCAACAAAGAGGATACACGGTTGAAGAGGGAATGGCGCAAACTCTGAACGAGATAGTACCTCCTGATTCATTACCGAAAGTTATGGAGCTATTAGGTGAAAAATTAAACCTGATAGAAACTGATAATCCAGATGGATGGGAACCGAACATATTTGAAATAGAACAGTTTTGTAAAGACGGCACGACTATCTGGACAAGTAACAATGTAAGAATTCTTCAGGGATCACACAAAAACCCCAATGGTCTACTTGGTGTAACTCGTGATATTACCCGACAAAAGCTAGCTGAAAATGCAAAAGCTGAAGCTGAACATCATTTAGCAGAACAGAAAAAGCATGCTTTGGTAGGTCAGATTGCCGGAAAAATGGCCCATGACTTTAATAACATTTTGGGTGCTATAATGGGCAACACCGAACTATCGCTTCTTGACTGTAAGGAACCTGAAACAAAAAACATTCTGAAATTAATCTTTGAACAGACAATTCGAGGCAAAAACTTAACAAAGAATCTGATTGCTTTTGCCAAACATCAGGAGCCTAAACAGAAATTTTTCAAAATAAGTAAAAAAACTGAACTTGTTATTAATCTCTTGAAAAAAGATTTAAAAGGGATCGAACTTATAACGGAAAATGATCTTAATATACCTGAACTGCTTGCTGATCCGGGAATGATTGAGCATGCATTGGTTAATTTTCTCCAAAATTCAATCCATGCCCTGAGTATGACAGAAAATCCCAAAATAGTCATTCGAACTTATTCTATAAATGATAACATCTGTTTTGAAATAGAAGATAATGGCTGTGGAATCCCCAAAGAATATCTTGAAAACATTTATGACCTTGCCTTTACTCTAAAGGGTAGCCAGGATACAGCTGGGTCATACAAAGCAGGTATTAAAGGGACTGGTTATGGGATGTACAATATAAAAAAATATATAGAACAGCACAACGGTAATATCTCAGTTGAATCAAAATTTGGATCGGGTACAAAATTCACTATCCAGCTGCCTGTAATTAAAAAGAAGCCGATAGACACAAAAACAATACAGATCAAGCAGGAAAAAAAATATTTTGGAAAATATATTCTACTTGTTGAAGATGAGCAAGAAATCTCAGATGTACAATTACGATTGTTGAAGTCAGAACCATGTAATCACAAAGTTGATATAGCAAAAGATGGTAAAGCTGCGATTAATTTATTTAATAAATGTGAATATGATTTAATAAGTATGGATTATGTTTTACCTGGTAGCATTAATGGAATGGATATATATCATCATATCCGAAAAACAAATAAAACTATTCCCATATTGTTTATATCAGGCAATTTAGAATTTATAGAATCCATAAAAGAGTTGAAACAAAAAGATATAAATATTGATCATTTATCAAAACCTTGCCAGAATAAAGATTATTTAAACAGTATCAATGAGTTACTTACTATAACTTTAAGATAGTGTACAAATCAGCTGAAAATATATTTGTCTTACATTGAAATATATATTATTATTATAATTATTGAAATTAGCTGACTATTAATACTGTTCCTGCTGTTTTAAAATCCTTCTCCTCTATTTTTTATTTTTTAATTTCAATAGAAATGGAATAAATTTAAAATACCTAATACAATTAAACGTGTGCCTGCTGAAAAAAAATAAACGGGGGGCTTTATGGATCAGACCAAAATTTTAATTGTTGATGATGAACTGGTTATCAGGGAATCGTTGTCAGGCTGGCTTGAAAGAGATGGTTATTTAATCACGACTGCTTCCAGTGGTGAAAAAGCGATTGAAATATTAAAAAAGAAAAACTTTAATATTTTACTTGTAGATATCAAGATGGATGGGATCAGCGGCATGGATGTTTTAAAACATGTAAAGACCCACTATCCGGATATTGAGGTTATAATGATTACTGCTTTTGGGTCTATTCCATCTGCTGTCCAGGCAATGAGACTTGAAGCATTTGATTACCTTTTAAAACCTTTTGATCCTGAAGAGCTTGGTTTGTTGATTGAAAAAGTTATTGATCACCAGAATACAAAAAAAGAAAACCTCTATTTAAAAGAAGAATATAACCAGAGAACACGATTTGAAAGCATGATCGGGCAATCAAAACCAATGCAGGAGATATTTAACTTAATAGAGGATATCCGTGATACAGACAGCACTGTTCTTATTACCGGTGAGACCGGAACCGGTAAAGGGC
>JAIOSM010000439.1 GCA_021107575.1 Desulfobacteraceae bacterium
ATTTAATAGTAGTATTTATGCTCCTTTACTACTGGTTATTATATATTGGTGGCTTTAAATACGAAAAAGGTTCAAAAAAAATTTCAAAACCGTCGGTTTCTGTTCACATGGATTCTATTTTTATATTATTTTGAACCTTTCCCTTTAGAGAGACACTTAAGTATTATAAGAGGCTTTAAAGAGCATTGAATTTTAAAGATAATCTCTTTAACTTTTAAAGGAGGAAACACAATGAAATTTTTTAAACATTTAATGATCGTACTGATTGCGCTTACTTTTTTTTCAGGTTTGGCAATCCATTCAAAGGCCGAAGCAAAGTCCGTAAAGCGAACTAAAACCCCGTCGAGTATCAAGAGTCCGGAAAGCATGAAAGCGTTAATTCGAAAAGCCGAAATTCTGTCACTGGTTATCGGTTCAGAAGCTGATGGCACATGGAACTGGACAGCAGTTGTAAAAAACACAGGAACCACAAAGATCAAGGGCAACACAATGACGGCCCAGGGTGTTCAGGGAACCTCAGCAGCCTCAGGTTCGATTCTCCCAAATGACCTTGCTCCGGGACAATCTGTATCGGTAAAGAATTTTTGGACCCGGTGTTGTGCTTCAATAACTCTTAAAGTCAATCTTTATGATAACTTAAAATCACCCGCTAGTGTGATATCCAACAAAAAAGTAGGTATTCCGCAAATCAGGATAGGAGTTGTCGGTCTTGCTTGGAGCCAAACGAAAAAAAAATGGAAAGCGACTGTAAAAAACGATACTAATCTTTCGATTAAAATAGTGGTTCAGGGATTAGCAACTCATAAAAACCCTATCCATTGGGTCGGAGCAGGAGGCTATACCAACATAGTACCCCCCATGGGTCAAATTACTCAATACGGTTCATGGAGTGCATACCAGCCCGGTGACCTCTTAGGAGTTGAACTTCGCTATTTTGACCAGAAGTGGTGTGGAGGTGCCGGTTGGTGTAAAATCCATTACAAGCAAATTACTTTGCCATAGTCTCTCTCTCTCTCTCTCTCCCAACAGAGCATGACTCTTTAGGGGCGGTTTTGATGACCGCCCCTAAAAGTAATCCGCCCTTGGATATTATGTTTTCTTACTTGAATAAAGGTTTTCTTTAATTAACCATGAAACGTTGTAGAAACTCAACAATACTTCCATAAGGTTGATTCTTCTAATGTTCAATTATTCGAATGGTATCCTTAAATTCCGTTGAGCAAACAAGCTTGATATCTGAAAAATTCCATGATTCCCTAAAATTATGCTTAAGGTCTGGCATTATGGGAAATAAGAATAATCAAATACAAATTTTCAACTTATTACCTTATTAAGATATTCTGGCAAGTTATTTTATGCTTTTGCCTCAGCCAGATCTCGTGCTTCAATAAACGATTTTACAGAAAGAGAAACATCCTTTTCAGTGGTTACCCATGAGCATATGCTCAATCTTATAACATCCCTGTCCTCCCATTTAGACCCGCCACACCAGCAAACTCTGAGTTTTTGGATGTTTTCAAGAGTTTTCAGCGTTAGCTCATCTGTTTCACATCTGACAAGGACCTGATTAAAAACAACATTATTTACAATATCAAACCCGGCTTCAGCCAGCTCTTTTTTAAATTGAAGAGCCCTTTCATGAAATCCAGTGACCATTTGATTGAGTCCTTGTTTACCAAGAAATTTCAAAGCAGACCATATCTCAAATATTCGGGCCCGCCTTGACATTTCAGGGGTGTAAAACATGCCATCACGTCCTTTGCCCAATACAATATAAGCACCTGACATATGAAGAGCATCAATCAGGGCTTCTTTATCCCTGCAAATTACGACTCCGCTATCATATGGTGTATTCAAAGTTTTATGACAATCAACACTCCAGGAATCTGCATTGCCACAGCCTTTAGATAAATATTTTAATTTGTCAGAAGCCTGGGCCCATAAACCAAAAGCGCCGTCAATATGTATCCATGCCCCTTGCCCTCTTGCTTTTAAACATATTTTATCAAAATCATCAAAAGAGCCTGAGTTAACATTTCCTGCCTGTAAAAGCAGGATAGTGCTTTCATCAAGATCAGGAATTGATTCAGGAACGACTCTACCCTGAGAATCAACATCAACCCACTCAATACTATCTTTGCCTAAACCAAGCAGGGAAACAGCCTTTATCACCGTGGAATGGGCTTGTCTGCCTGCAACCACTCTGATTTTGGGTGCATTGAACAACCCTTTGTTATTTACATCCCACCCTTGTTTTCGGAGAATTTTGTAACGAGCTGCGGCAAGCCCGCAAAAAATAGCTGAAGATGTCCCGCTTACATACCCAACAACACTTTCTTCAGGAAGTGAAAAAATTTCCTTTAACCAGTCTTCCACTACTGTCTCTAGGATTGATCCTATGGGGGATAGAACCTCCATTGCAGGACACTGATCCCAAAATGCTGACATTACTTTTGCAGACAAGCTGGCCGGGACAACACTTCCAAGTACAAAACCAAAATATCTACCGCCAATATGCGGCAGAGTAGCTGGCTCACCATACTTTTTCAGGAGATCAAGGACAACATTACTGGAAGATGAAGATTTTGGAAAAGGTTCATTGAAATTCTCAAGGTTTGTTATTGCCTCATCCTGGGGAAAAACATGACGGTCCATGGCCTCTGTGAGATAATTATGTCCCAGCTTTAGAGCTTTATCATAGATCGAAAAATCCATAAATTCAGCAAACATTTTATCTTGAATATCATTATTTCCCATTTCCGACTCCTTTTTTTATTTTTCAATACAACATTAATGACATTATTTTTTGTTAAAAAAAAGATACAATTATTCAGGAAAAAAGGGAATACAGATTAAAAATTCAGTAAAAGGCTTTGAAATCAGACTTGCATGGGGACAGGGTCATATCCAAAAAATATCCATACTTTACAATCTTATCAAGTCTTGATAGATATTACAGTTAATGAATTATTCATCTCAACATATAGAAAACTGGATTCTGAAAGTAGCTAAAGGGCTTATAGATGGCATAACACAGCCTGAAACTATTATTCAGCTCGGGATTGTTTTGCTTTGCGCTGGTACAGGTCTTGTTGCAGGTATATTAATCCGGAAGGTGTTTAGCAATAAAATTAGAATTTCTGCTGAAACATATCCGATTGTTAAAAAATTGCTGGAAATTGTTTTAAAACAGTCGCCTTTGATTGTTGTAGTTATTTTTATCTTTATTTGTCAGACAGCTTTGCAGCAGCTGAATTATTCTGCTTTGATACTCTATTTTGTTGGGATACTCATTGCCGCACGAGTTTTAATTAAAATTGTGAGATTTGTATTTTTCAGTGAATTCTGGGGGAAAGTTGTTGGTATACTCATCTGGGCCTTAGTGCTGCTTATTCTTTTTGATCTCCTGGAACCAATGTCTTTTTTTCTGGGTCAGTTTGGATTTAAGATTGGGAACGTTCATATTACAGCACTATCAATTTTCAAAGCTTTTCTTGTATGCTCAATACTCCTTGTTTTGGGAAATTATCTTTCAAAACTTTTGGAACAAAAACTTGACAATATTCCTGAGTTAACCGGGTCCACTGCTGTTTTACTGGTAAAAACTGCTAAAGTCAGTATTTACACTGTTATTATCCTTATTGCTTTGCATAGCGCCGGTATTGAGCTGACCACGCTTGCTGTCTTTGGCGGTGCATTGGGTGTTGGTATTGGTTTTGGATTGCAAAAAGTTGTAAGTAATTTCATCAGTGGGATTATTCTTCTTTTGGACAAATCTATAAAACCCGGGGATGTAATTGAGATTGGTGATGTTTACGGATATATATCCAAACTTCAAAGCAGATATGTTTCTGTGGTGATAAGAGACGGGTCTGAACATTTAATTCCCAATGAGGATTTAATAACCCAACAAGTAGTTAACTGGTCATTTTCTGATACAAAAATTCGACTTGATGTTCCAATTGGTATTTCCTATGATTCTGATCCGCATATTGTTATTAAATTAGTATTGTCTTCAATTGAAAATATTCCGAGAATTCTGAACAACCCTTCGCCTCAATGCCTTTTAAAAGGGTTTGGTGATAGTTCAGTAGATCTCGAGCTCAGGTTCTGGATAAAAGACCCTGAAAATGGAGTTAAGAATATAAAAAGCGAGGTTCTTTTAAATGTGTGGGATATTTTTAAAGAAAATAATATTGTAATACCGTTTCCCCAAAGAGATGTTCATCTTAAATCAAACTCTAATTAAAATAAGAATAGCTTTGGTTTCAATCTAAAAACAAGGAATGCTTTATGTTATATATAAATGCCAGTGATATTGTAAAAATCTTAAGTTTGCATGAAATAGTTGACTCAATTGAAAAAGCATTGCTTATAATGAGTAAAAAGCAATTTTCCATGCCGGAGAGATTTCATATCCCGCAAGGCAATAATACATTGTTGCTCATGCCCTGTTTTACGGATAAGTATTTTGGAACAAAATTAGTCTCTGTTTTTCCTGACAATGTTCAAAAAGAGAAACCTGTGATTTATGGTAACATGATACTTAATATTGGAGATACAGGCGAGGTTGCAGCAATAATTGATGGCGCTAAACTTACAGCAATGCGAACAGGTGCTGTTGGAGGATTGGGCGTCCGTTATCTTGCGCCGGAAAAAAGCCGAAGCCTTGGAATCATTGGAGCAGGCGTTCAGGGTATGCATCAGGCTGTTTTTGCTTGCAGTGAAGCAGATATAAGTAAAATTTATGTATATGATTTAAAAGAGGAAAATGTTAAATCTTTTGAACAACAGGTAAACATCTGGCATAAGGATGTTAATATAGAAAAAGTAGAATCCCCCTTAGAAGCAATAGAAAAGTCAGAGATAGTAATCACTGCAACAACTTCATTAGAGCCTGTGATTCCTGATAATAAAGAGCTGCTGAAAAATAAAACATTTATAGGCATTGGATCTTATAAGCCTGATATGAGGGAGTTTTCAAAAGCATTGTTTGAACTTGCAGATATTGTTTTTGTGGATACAATGGTTGCCAAAAAAGAATCCGGGGATCTTGCAACGCCTATACAGGAGAGCTGGATAAAAGATGATCAGATCCTTGAGATTGCAGATCTTGTTGCAGAAAAGGTGTTGGTAAATAAAAAAACAGAAAAAACACAGGTTTTTAAATCAGTTGGAATGGGGCTGTTTGACTTGATTGTGGCCCAGGCTCTTTTCGAAAAAGCTATTAAATTAAATATAGGACAGAAGATAATAACATGAGTACATTTTTAAAAGATATCTCTTTAACTTTGCCAGACTCCTGGCAGACTATTGAAACAATAGACATGCATACCGGGGGGGAGCCCCTTAGGATAATTACGAAAGGCCTTGGCGAAATCAAAGGAGAGACTGTCCTTGAAAAACGCAAATTTTTTAAAGAGCATTTTGATAATATCAGAACAGGGTTAATGTTTGAGCCACGAGGGCATGCAGATATGTATGGAGCAGTTATTACTCCTCCATGTACTCAAGATGCGGATTTTGGCACGTTTTTTATGCATAATGAAGGCTATAGCACCATGTGCGGTCATGCCATCATAGCTCTTACAAAGTTTGTTATAGAAACAGGTCTTATAAAAAAAGACGGGAATGAACCGGAATTTATTATAAATGCACCTCCAGGTAAAATTTATTCCAAAGCATATTTAAAGAATAATGTTGTTGAAAAGGTCTCTTTCAGGAATGTGCCTTCATTTGTTTATCTTAAAGATCAGACAATTGATGTGCCGGGTATTGGCAATATTCATTTTGATATAGCCTACGGAGGAGCATTCTATGTCTTTTGCAGAGCTGAAGAGTTAAATCTAAGGCTTGTAGCAGCTGAATATAATAAGCTTATTGATTATGGCAGAAGGATTAAATATGCAGTGGCAGATAAGTTTGAAATCAAACATCCGTTTGAAGAAGATTTGAGTTTTCTTTATGGAACAATAATTATAGGCAAGCCTCTAAATAAGAATCATCACTCAAGAAATGTATGTATCTTTGCTGAAGGAGAAGTTGATAGATCGCCCACAGGGTCAGGGGTTAGTGCCAGGGCAGCAATACATTATGCGCAAGATGAAATTCAAAATAATCAGACTATTACAATAGAAAGCCTGCTTGATACTCTCATGACAGTCAAAGTCGTTGATGAGACAAAATATGCTCAATATGATGCTGTTATCCCTGAAGTTTCCGGCACAGCAGCCTTTACAGGGCAACACAAATTCTATTTTGACCCTAAAGATTTGCTTAACAAAGGTTTTATTTTCAGGTAATAAGTAGAAGATTTTAATTTAAATTAATATTGTGAGAACAAATATGTCATTTGTTACTAAAGCTAATATTGTTGTTAATGCTTTAAATAAGCATGATTTGCAGGCAAAGGCCGGTAAAAGCAAAGTTATTGTCATGCCTCCCATTGAAGAATTAATATCTGATTTCAATCTTGATTTTCATATTAAGAATGGAAAAATGTCTGAAAAAGATCTTGCGCAATTTGTGGAAAAATACCTTTTTGCAACCACAAAACTGCATCACCCTTCATATCTCGCCCATCAGGTTGCACCACCGCATTATGCAGGGTCTTTAGGGGCCATGATTGATGGATTTACTAATAATGCCATGGCAATATATGAAATGGGACCTGCTGCTGCGGCAATTGAATATTTTCTTATTAACTGGTTTCTTGAAAAAGTTGGCTGGGAGCCATCTCCTGTAACATTGGAAGAAGAGAAGGAAGATGCCCGGAAGGGTCATAATTTTGGAGGCGGTATTTTAACCCATGGAGGATCAATTGCTAATCTTACTGCCATGATTGCAGCACGAAACAGGGTTGCTCCTGATGCGTGGGATAATGGGAATCCTCCTGATCTTGCTTTACTTGCACCTTCAGGCTGTCATTACTCTATTGCCCGGGCAGCTAGTATTATAGGTGTAGGGCAAAAAGCAATTTATCACTTACAAGTTGATAAAAATGGTGCTGTAATTCCGGACAAGCTTCAAATAGTATATGATCAATTGAAAAACGATGGCAAACGACCCATTGCTTTGACTGCAAATGCTTGTAGCACTGCTGTTGGTATTTATGATCCCCTTGATGAAATTGGTGATTTTTGTGAAGAGAATAATATCTGGTTTCATGTTGACGGAGCACATGGAGCCAGTGCTTTGTTATCTCAAAAATATAAATATCTTTTAAAAGGAATTGAAAAAGCAGATTCTCTGACATGGGATGCCCATAAATTAATGCAGGTTCCAACATTATGTGCAGCCCTGTTGTTTCGTGATCACAACAGTATTGACACGGCTTTTAAGCAGGAAGCAAGCTATTTGTTCCATAAAAAAGAACAACCCGGGTTTGATTTTATTCACCGCACCATTGAATGTACAAAAGCAGGGCTTGGATTAAAGCTTTTCATGGTTCTTGCCGCATTAGGAGAGAAGGGTCTGTCTGAGTATATTGAAGACAGGGTTGAACTTACACTTAAAGCTTATGAGTATATTGATAATTTGCCGGAATTTACATGCTCTGTAAAACCCGAGAGCAACATACTCTGTTTTCGTATTAATGGAAAAGATGATTTGCAGATAAAGATCCGGGACAGACTGATAGCAGAAGGTGATTTCTATTTGTCAACCACATCTTTTAATAATGTCAGGTACCTGCGGATAGTTATTATGAGTCCTGAGACTACATTTGATGAAATTAAAAAATTGATTAAAAGTATTAAAAACATTCAGAGCAAGTTAGAATAAAGAGAATAATGACAACTAAAACGCTTACAACTATAGAAATTGAAATGT
>JAIOSM010000445.1 GCA_021107575.1 Desulfobacteraceae bacterium
CAAGGTGACCGGTCCAGTTCCTTGTTCTGGCGCAAGGCGCCGGAATAAGGAACTGACGTAGTCAGCACCGCGATTCTCGGCGGCGCAGCCGCCGAGAACAAGTAGTTGTACGGTTCCGCATATCTTTCATTGATAAAAATTCATTTGACATTTTTTACTGCCTGTCTTATTGTTTCCTAACCGCATATCATTAACTTTTTAATGATATTAGTAGGAGAATATCATGATGATCAAAATACCGCAACAAACAATGCAGCAATTTGAAACATTGTTGAGAAAAGAAAAAATACCATCTGACAAGTATAATCCTTTTAAAAAATGGTTAAGATATTATCTTGATTTTTGTCATAAGTATAAGCATCATCCCCAGGATAGTGAAAGTTTACCAGATTTTATAAATAAGCTGCGGGATAAAAAACAATCTCAATTGCTGCAAAAGCAAGCTTTTGATTCTATTATTATCTATTATAAAATGTTTAATATTTATCCTGACTGGTCAAAAAAAGAAAAACATGGAGAAATTAATGAAAAAATAGTTTCATATAGTCAAAACAAGCCTGTCAATACAGGTAGATGGGACTCTGTATATAATCAACTAAGTAATGAAATTAAGGTACGGCATTACTCTCCAAAAACTTTTAAGGCCTATAGTACATGGGCTAAAAAATTTCAAAGATTTGTAAAAAGCAAACCTCTTGAAGAATTGTCTTCTGAGGATGTGAAACAGTTTTTAACTTATCTGGCAGTTGAACAAAACATTTCTGCATCGGCACAAAATCAGGCTTTTAATGGGCTATTGTTTTTTTTTAGAAATATCCTGAAAAAAGAGTTTGGTAAGATCGATGGTGTTGTGCGTGCAAAAAGAAAACCATATATTCCTGTAGTGCTGTCCAGAAATGAGATTGATCTTATAATCGGGAAACTCAGGTATCCATATAATCTTATTGTAAAATTATTGTATGGTTGCGGATTGAGGTTGTCAGAATGTATGAACATTAGAATTAATAATCTTAATTTTGATAATTGTATTTTAACTATTCATGATGGTAAAGGGAAAAAGGATCGTACTTTGCCTTTACCTGAGATTTTGCTTCCTGATTTAAAGAAACAGGTAAATTCTGTTAAAAAATTGCATCTTAGAGATATTGAAGCAGACTATTCAGGTGTATTTATGTTTAACGCCATAGAAAGAAAATACAAAAATGCCGGAAAAGAATTTCACTGGCAATGGCTCTTTCCTGCTAAAGAGTTGACGTTTGTAGCTGAAAAGGAGGAATACAGACGTTCTCATTTGCACAACCGGCATGTCCAAAAAGCTATTAAATCTGCTGTTAAAAGATCACAACTTACAAAACGAGCAACTGCTCACACCTTTCGGCATAGTTTTGCAAGTCATTTGCTGGCAGCTAATTATGATATCCGGACTATTCAGGAACTTTTGGGACATAGTGATATCAGAACCACAATGATTTATACTCATACTGTTCAGTCAAGAACAATTAAAGAATCCAGGAGCCCGCTTGATTTTTAAGTCGAGGCCTTTTAATAATTAAGTTTTTTTATTACTCACGGGTTTGCTGGCTGATCTAACTATACGAGCATCTACTGCGACACCTTCATTGATTTTAATGCACTTATCAGAAAACTGATTTAAAATATCACTGATAATTATATCAAACTTTTGCTTTGTCAGCCTTTTTCTAAACCTCGAAAAAGTTGAATGGTCAGGAGAAACATCAAAACCACTAAAATTAAGGAAAGCCCGGAATGAATTCCTATCATTTATTTGGCTCTCAAGTTCAGGATATGATTTAATCCTGAACCATTTTTGTAGTAAAAGGCATTTAAATAATAATAATGGAGAATATGCTGCATTGCCTTTTTTCTTATGTCCCACAGGGTAATCTTTCAGGAGGATGCTTTCTATTCTATCCCAGGAAATAGTTTTATCTAATTTAATTAAGGTCTGAAGGGTTCTGTTCTTTCTGTTTTGGAAAGCTATCTCAAGGTCTGCAAATGTCAGGTCTCTATTAATTTTTCTAAAGCTCATTTTCTTCTCCCTTATTTATGCTTAATTATATAAAAAACAATAGCACAAATGGAGTGAACGCTTAATCATTTCAATAGATTATTTCAATTTTATCTAAATATTTTCTTGCTGCAAAAAGATGCTTTTTGATAATTTTGAAAAGAAAGCCTGATAGAATTCTGGACTATCAACATTCTTTTTTGTTACAGTTCCACCAAAAGAATGGGTTAATTTCATCTGGAAATTCACTCTGACACGTATTTGTTCTCCAAACTGACTTACGTTTGCAGAGGCTTCAACATCACAGTCCTTTTCCCAGGACTCTTCGCTTCCAACTATACCACCAAGTATATTTAAAGTCCCGCCAATGAAACTTTTTTTCTCAGCTTCTCTTATGGCAACTATAAACCCTAGATCTTTGTCAACATTCTTAATAATAAAGCCTTCGTCTTGAAGTACATTAACTAAAGCTTTCATAACTAAAAAACTATCCTGAGTGTCAAAATTCTTTGTTTGATAGCTTCGTGTCTGGAGTTGTGTAGATGCTTTTTCCTGAGGTTGTTGCCCTGCGCAACCAATAATTAGAAAAAACATTAAAAAAGTAACAAAGTATGATTTAAATTTCATTTTAAACCCTTTTAAAAACTACTTGTGTGATAAGCAATGGATGATACTAAAGAATCATCATCAAATTTGATAATAACTGTTAAGGTTTTCTGAGAAAGACTCCGTGCACCTGAGCTGCTTTTAGCACTGCCGCCAATAATTCCTCCAACGGGGCTCACTGTAGAAACACCTCCTGCTCCTCCACCAATACCTACAGAAGAACTAGAGTAGGAAGTCTCTGTTGAGATTTTATCATAAATCCATGTTTCCTGACCTTGTCCATCTTGAGCAACAATATTCGGAGCCCCCAGAACAGTGGCGACATCTGCTTGAGAAGTACCTTTTTTAATTTCTTTCTGAACAAGACCCAATGTAATTTTTCTCTCATTGGCGGAATGAAGGGTCTCTTGATGTTGTGCGCCGGTACAACCAAAATTTAGTAGGAGAAGAAGAATGAATAATATAAAAAAGATTTGTTTTTTCATGATTTAACCTCCAAATATAATATTTCTCTATATATACAGCATTAGCTTTAAAAAGTACAAGGTTGGTTTCCGGCAATCTCCCTTGATCTTGTTCAAATGTTTTCTTCTAAGTCATAGCTCCGCTTGGTCGGTTACATGGAGGGAGAGTTGCAACCGTTTGAAATTAAAAAGAATATCGTTCTTTTCTGAGAAGGGCTGCGCGTTTTTTATATACTTTTCTCAAAAGGAGATTCTTTTATCTCTTAAGCGACTATAAATAGGGGATTATCATTTGTCAAGGTGAGTTGACAGCCAATTACATTTTCCTTTAATAATGAACAGAATATATTAGTAGTATATGGCCATTTGGCATTTGTTGAGTCTTTATCAAATCAAGCTTTACATCGGTTTCTTCACTGAGCATGGATAAACCGGTACCGAAAAATCTTGGAACAATAGTGACATAAATTTTATTGATTAGTTTTGCTTTGAGAAACAGGGAATTTATTTGTGAGCCTCCAATTAAGACAACACTTTTGAAACCTTGAGCAATAAGGTCTTTTACTATTTCTTCAGGAGTTTTATCTGTAAATATGAGGTTCTCATCACCAGATAGTGCATTTGGAAGGGTCTCTTTTATACGTGATTTATTCCGGGTCAGTACAATGTTTTTTCTTTTGGGCAGAGGTTCCCCAATGGTATCAAAAGTATTTGACCCCATGATGATAACACCTGCATCTTTTGTCAGTTTGATAAACAGCTTTCTATCTTCTCTGCCGGCCCAGTCAACCAAATGGGAGGAGTTCCTTCCTATTTTCCCATCCAGAGTTGTTGCCATTAAAAGTGTTGTTTTCATCAAAGGCATCCTTTTGCATAGTGTTTTTTTTATTGGGTTTAATTTATACGAAAATTATTCTTCGGGCAAGGAGAGTATGTTAAAATATGTGGACCTTGTACAATTTGAGCTGGGCATGGCTTCTCATAATGGATACTGGCTTGATTACATGGAAATTGATATGGAAGATGGATAAAGATTACAAAATATATTCCACAATATCTTCAATGGGGTGCCGATGTCTTTTAGACTGTTCTGTCGCCCGATAGCCCAATGCAACAATTACAGATACTTCGTAAGTACTTGTGTCTATATTAAGTATTTTTTCAACACCATGCTTTTCAAAACCTTCAATGGGACAGGAATCAATTTTTTCTGATGCCGCAGTTGTCATAATGTTTGCAAGCGCTATATAACATTGTTTGGAAGCCCAGGCATAGGGATTCATCCTTGGATAAACTTCAGTTTCCATGTGATTTTTATACTTTGCAATATAAGCTTTTGTGACATCATCCGGTAATCCCCGTCTTTGAAAATTTTTTGTGACATATTCGGCTGACGGAACAGTCAGGTCCGGTTTTGACAAAAGGACTATCACGTGGCTTGCTTCAGTAATCTGAGGTTGATCCCAGCAGAATGGCCGGAGTTTCTTTTTTACATCATCAGAACTTATGACCATGAATTTCCAGGCTTCGAGCCCAAAGGAAGAGGGCGACAGATGTGCTGCGGTCATGATTAGATCCATATGGGTTTTTTCGATCTTTTTTTTAAGATCAAAATGCTTACATGCATGACGAAAATTTAATGCTTTAATTACAGAGTTCATAGCTTCTCCTTATTGTTTTTCTTCATTGATCAGCATTTTCACCAGATGTTCGCACAAAAACATTATTGACTCAATATCAAGATGCTGGATAATTGTTTCATCAAAAAGTAGTTTTACATCTGCTTCAAATCCATCACTTTCATCCCAGAATAAAAGTATCGCCGGTATCTTGGGGAACACAGGAAAATACCAGGCAAGATCAGGCGATTCATACTTGTCTTTGACATTCCTGCCACCTGCATTTTTACATGAAAGCTCAAGCTTTTTTATATTTGCAGTAAATGCTTTTTTCAAAGGTGTCTCGATATGATCTCGCATTGAGACTATTTTTGAGACAGTATTGGGAAATTCCTTAAAACTTTTCATATTCCCGGTTGGTTTGGAAATCCCTCCCTGGGCCATATGAATATGCACAAATGTCTGCTCATTTTTGGTCAGCTCATTGCCTGAGTCATCAAGGATGCTCTCTTTTGTTATAGAGATTTTTTTGTTGAAATAGGGGAGAATAATCTGATCAACGCCATTGTCGGTTTTAAGAGTACCACCAATGCGCAGGGCAATATCTTCTAACTTCATTGAGGCAGACTTTTGTTTTGCCCACTCAAGGGCTTCTTTAGCCATGTCTCTTTTCAGCCATTTGCCTTCTTTATATTGTTGTTCAAGTTCCTGTTGGGCTGCTTTTAAAGTGTCAGGATTAATGTGAGGACAGTTTTTTAAGGGATGTTTTTCTGAGACTACCATTCCTGCAAAAGCAATACATGTAAGGAATCCGCAATCTTTACAATTGGTTTTTGGGAGTACTTTTTTATAGAGGTCTACTACGGAAAGAGCCATTGCCGGTTGCCTTGCCAGTTACCTGGATTGTAACCTTGAAAATTTGCCAGGCAGTGTGAAAGAGGCTGCCTGGCAAATACAATTATTTATTCTTTAT
>JAIOSM010000438.1 GCA_021107575.1 Desulfobacteraceae bacterium
AAAGGTGACAATAAAGCGAGGCTGTTCTGGTACGAAAGTGAGAGGACAAGCGAAAAAAAAGTGTATTTTTTCGGAGGGAGAGCTGTTTTTTCTCTTGACAGGCCCTTTAATGGGTGACCCCATTTTCATGGTTGGGATATGTTTATAAAGTCACATCAAAAATGATATACCAGCTTTCATCTGGGTCAAATATGTCATCATCTGTTTCTTCATCTGCACACCATGAACCAAAAAAATCTTCTACATGGCCTTCAGACATAATATGCTGGATATTTGTCGGTAATGGATATTTACGCCGCAGATAATCAAGCCGATATGCGTCTTCCCTATCCCAAAAAGAATTACCATCAATTTCTGAGTGACAAACCTGTGTAATGTAATCTTCTTTGAAATTAAATGTCCCTTTAACATTCTTATGTATTGATCTTTCCAAAACCTCAGAATGCAATTGGGCCAATTCGACAAGTAATTGACATAGCTCAATCACATCAAATTCTGTGCTTTTTCTAAATGAATCGCCGCTGGATGGTGCTCTGTAAGAAATAAGCTCGCGATAAGCTTTTGAATGTAAGATAAACTTTTTGAAACGTTCAGCCAACTCTTTGTCTAAAATAGAAAGCCAATCACTTACAACATTTATTGATTTTTTATGGGTTTGTGTGATGAGCTTCCCGTTTTGCCATTCAAGCAGAGGAGAAACAAATACTACAGAACGTATCGCAGAAAAAATTGAATAATATTCCAGGGTTGGTATGACAATTCTTAAGTTTTTTCTTTCAGCATATTCTAAGCTTTCGAGCATAACTGAAGCAGAAAGAATCATTTTTGCTGATAAGAAAATTCTCGCAATCCATTCGGAATTCTTGTCGTCGTCCCACTTCTTCGTAATCTTGGAATATTTTAGGGATAAACTTTTACTGAAGGTTTCAATTTGCTTTTCGTCAATCAAAGTCGGAATGGTTCTGAAGTCGTACCACCACTCTTGACCCGCATATTTTTTTACTTCAGAAATTACTTTTCGAACAAAAATATGGCTCATTTTATTAGGTAATCATCCCAACGAAAAGCTGAGGGGCTGGGCAACGATAACCGAAAAACTATGATAAAGGTAAAAATTACCGGTTAAATACTGCCTTTCGAAAAGCGGCACGGCTTTGCCCAGTCCATCTCCAGCGCCTGGTTAGCACAAATTTTTTCTATATACTAGAAAGGGAGTTGAAGCTGTTTAATGTTGTAATTTAAATATGTTTCCATCTTTTCTAATTCAAGTTCTAAAATATTAGTTAGTTCTTTCTCTATCGGTTCAAATAAATTGTATTCAATTTTTTTCATTTGTTTGCTCCAAGACCAAATACCTCGGACAAATCCATTTACAAGAAAAGATGCGCGGCATTCACCAATTTGATTGAAAAGCTTATTGTAATGTCTTTCTGAAACATATCGTTTTCTGGTTTCATAATATCCTTTTAGTGTAGAGTCCTCATAAGCTAATAAACGGACAAAATTATAATCTAATGAAAATTTCGATATGGATTCTAAGTCCTCTTCATGGATATAAAAAATTTCATTAAATGAGGTTATTTTTACAGGTAATATGTGACTACAGTTCTCAATAGCTTTAATAATTTCCCCAAGTGGTAAGCCAGACCACCAAGAAATATCTTTAACAGTTACAGGCCCAAAAGATTTTATATGAAATACTACTAAAGAGTTAATTGCTGATTCTGTACAAAGAGAATTTAGGTGAAGGTCGGGGTAAATTTTTTCTGTTAAACCAAAATATCTGTCTTCTGCTCCCCAATGCTTATTATTATTTATGTAGCACAGTGTTCCATCTTCCCAAAAATATTTAATAGAATTTGTATATATTATTTTACATTCATCTGTTGAGTGTTTTTTAATTATTCTTTCTGATTCTAAATGGTTAATTATCGCTAATGGTTTTTGTGGATTGTCTGAAAGAAAATTAGTAATGCACTTTTTTATTTCTTTAATTGACGGATTAGATACTGAAAAATCTTTATATATTTTATTAAATGGTTGCAGGCGATAACTTAATGTTGACTTGTGAAGAATTGGTGCTTTTTCAAGACTGATTGTATGAAGAGTTTTTCTCATACATCTCAATTTGATTAATTTTTTGTTCTTGTAAATTTCTCTCCATAATTTTAGATGGTCCGGTTTTTTGTGTCGAGACTGGACCATAACGTAAGATGTTGGAAGGCGAGCTGAATGTAACCCACAAACACTTTCAGATATTTTTGCCAAATCCTCTGTGTTGCTTTCAGGTAATAATTTATGTTTATAGCAGATAAATTTCTGAAAGCTATTTATATCATATTTCATCAGGAAAAATTGATTTTACATATGAAATTAATAAGTTGTAAGATTTTTTGACGTTTAGGTAATCGTCATGGCTTCCCCACCAATGGGTGTCGTTGTTGTATATTCGGAACCTATTCCAATTTCCATCCCATTCTTTGTGATAATGAGTTCCATGAATGTTAAATTCTCTATAATTCTCGTAAACAGGGCTACCTGGTAGAGGGACAAACCGAAACACTGTTATTCTGTCAATAAATTGGTGTATTTCTTTTAGAAGCTGAATTGTTTCTTGCGTGGTTTCCAAGTCTTCTCCTGGAAAACCATGTATAATAAATGCTTTCACTTTTATTCCAAAGTGTTTTGTTAACCGAACTGTATGCTTTATTTGATCCAGAGATATTTTTTTATTCATCATGTCTAAAATTTTTTGACTTCCTGATTCTATCCCGTATTTAATCTCAATGCATCCAGAGGTGGACATACTTTCTAAAATTTCTCTATTGACAGTATCTACCCTTGACAACGCACTCCATTTTAAATTTAAGTCTTCTATTAATGCACAATATTCCATTGTTTTCTTTTTGTTAATTATTGCATTGTCATCAACTATGGCAAATCCTTCAATCTTATATTTTTCTTTTAGAAATATCAGCTCATTTCTTATATTTTTTGGACATCTAAACTGAACATATCTATTGCCACTTGAACAAAAATTACAATTAAAAGGGCACCCCCTTGTAAACATCACATGTGCCATACGGTAGCTATTGTTTGATAAGCGATTGCTCATTATAATATCTTCTTTGGGGAGCAAATGCCTCGCAGGGTATGGTAACGTATTTATATCAACTTCATTGTTGGACGAAGCCGCTACGCGGCGGAAAAAAAATCAAAAATAGTGTATAACTCCTATACTTGTCCAATTTCGGGCACTTTTAAAAAAGGAGTATACCATGAATCAAACAGAAGTAAATCGATT
>JAIOSM010000448.1 GCA_021107575.1 Desulfobacteraceae bacterium
CTTTGACACCAAGCACTTTATTGTCAAGTTGTTCCATTGCATTTTTTAATAGTAAGACCGGTCTAATGATAAAACGGGATAATGATAAGTACAAAATCAATGAAATAATAAGTATAGTTCCAATATAAAGTATGATCAAAATAATCATAACCCGGCTTAATTGTTTGTTTATCTTGCTGAAATCATAATAAATTTTAATATATCCAAGCTGCTCGCCAATAACTTTAATAACTGAAGAATAAGAAGCAATATTTTTAGAATGCACAGTCTCCCTTAAAAAAACAGCATTATCAGTAAGAGTCATCATCTCCTGACTTGAAAGTTTCTTTATAAATTCTGTCCCTGCGGAAGATAATAATGTTCCTTTTTTATCATAAACACCCACCCCCGCAATCCCTTTAATCTTTAATATTTCTTTTAATGATTCCTGCAGTGCTATTTCTTGTTCTGCAAAAATTTCATTGGCAATATCCTCTCGGTTCTGTTCAAAAACAACACGTAAAAGAGCATTGCTATCATCATATTTCTGCTCCAGAACTTTTACGCCTGTGAAGTACAAAACAAAACTGCACACAAGTGCAAACATCAGACATGCGATTAGAATAATAATATTAATTTTAAAACTCAGGCTTACTTTTCTTATTTTTTCACTCATTCATACATCCATCATCTTTTGGTATATTACTGGGGTTTAATTGTTTTATAATATCTTACTTTGCCATTATGACTCTCATTAATAACAGCATCTTTAACAGGATTTCGGCCTTCATTAAAAATTATTCTTCCGGTTACACCATTAAAAGTTCTAGTGTTTTTTATAGCATTTCGAATTGCTGCCCTATTAAGGGATTGCGCGCGTTTTATGGCATCTTCCAGCAATAAAACAACATCATGAGAAAGAACAACAGCCGGAGTAATATTGAGAATAGAAGAGTATTTTTTCACATAGGCAAGTGAAACAGAAGACTCAGATTCCTCAGACCAATGGGTACAATAATAACCCTGCCTTATATCTTTACCGCCCATTGCCAAAAAATTTTCAGAGCCCAGGCCATCTCCTCCAAGTGGGATTGCCCTAATGCCTGCAAGTTGTGCCTGTTTTGCAAAAAATCCACTTTCCTCATAACCTGAAAAAAAAATTACATCAGGGTTGTATTTTCGTACCTGTAAGATGAGTTTTTCAAAATTTCGCAATTCAGGTTTGTATAAAGCTGAAAACAGAACATCTCTTTCTGATTGTTCAAATACTTTTTGAAATTCCTTGGACAGGCCAATGCTGTAATCACTTGTAATATCGGTGAATATAACTGCTGAATTAGCGTTTAACTCCTTAACGGCAAAATTACCCATAACCTGACCTTGAAAATCATCAACAAAGCAGACGCGGAATATATAATCCCCAACTTCAGTAACTTTTGGACTAGTCGCAGTACCGCAGATCATCGGGATACCATGTTGTTGAGCAACTCTGGCAGCAGCAATTGCATGGGAACTGTATACTGGCCCTATAATTGCTGTAACATTCCTTGAAACAGCTTTATCTGCTGCTATTTTTGTACCAATAGGTGTACTTTGATTATCTATAACATACAGCTCAATCTTTTTACCTAAGATTCCTCCTGATGCATTGATGTCGTTAACTGCATTAACTACTCCATTAAGGGATGGCTTATATGATTTTACAGCATTCCCAGTCAATGCAAAAATTGCGGCTATTTCTATTGTTTCTTCTTTAACAGATTTTACAAATGTTGATGTCTTATTATTAAATTTAATAACCACAACTTCCTTTCCAATGGGATCACCGGTCCCATCAAAAGTTATAGTTCCAGTTGCGCCCGGAAAATCAACAGTACTGGCCAGAGCGCTTTGAATTTTTTCTCTATCAAGGGTTCCAGCCTTTCTCACTGCATTGGCAAAAAGACCAACAGCATCATATGTCATAGGAATATAAGCATTATAAACAGGTTTATTATTATATTTTTTACGGAATAAGCTTTTCATGTGTTGGGAGGCTGGGCGGGGAAGGTCTTTGTGCCAGATGGCTGTAGCATAACTTTTATTTAAAGCATCTCCTGCATAATCATACATCTTTGTTCCCCATCCATCACCTCCAAGAAATGTGGCAGTAATGCCCATATTCTTTCCCTGTTTTACCGCAAGAGCACTGTCTCTGGTATAACCCGGGATAAAGACAACATCAGGTTGTAGTTTTTTTACTTTTGCAAAAATATCTGAGAAATCAATACTCTTACCCGTATAATTCCCTCGAAATAAAACTTTACCACCATTTTTTTTAAACCAGCTTGTAAAAAATTCAGCCAAAGTTAAGCAATACGTTTCATTGATGTTCTGCAAAACCACTGCTGTACGGGCTTTAAGATCTCTCAAAGCAAATTTTGCCATAATTTTACCCTGAAGTTCATCAGTAAAACAAACACGAAAAATATAATCTCCAACCCTGGTTACTTTTGGATTTGTAGAACCAGGGGTAATCATGGGAATTTTTGCATTTTGCAGCACAGATGCCATGGCAAGAGAATGAGAACTCCAGGCAGCTCCGATGACACCGGTCACTTGAAGTCTTACAGCTTCCATTGCAGCAAACTTTGATCCAAGAGCAGTGCTTTTATTATCAATGAAAATTAATTCAACAGGTTTGCCTAACAGTCCACCCTGACTGTTTATCTCATAAACAGCCATTTTTGCGCCCTTGACCATTGGGTTACCATGTTTTACTGCTATGCCTGTTTCTGAAAAAATAAGTGCGATTTTAACTGGTTTCTGTGCTGTTGCTGTCTCGCACATAAAGAATAATATACAGATTAAGAATAATACAAAAGACAATCTGCCTTTTATCTTCACAAAATTCATAATAATTACACCTCTAAAATAGTATTATGCGTTATGCGACAATAAGAATTCAAAGTTATTTGTTGTTATCAATGGGTTGAATAAAAAAAATCAATTAATCACGGTGAAACTGTCAAAATATTTTCGTATATATTTAATATATGCTAAGATGTCTCTGATTGTCAATTATTTTGGAAGAGCTATATGAATGATACTATTTTTACTGAAAACTTTTGGATAGACCAGTGGAATAATATAAAACAAAAAGGAACTATAAAAACCGATGACACATATAAAGTGCATAAAGGTTTTTCTACTCAGGAATATTGGGATACAGCTTCTCTTTCCTACAACACTAAAAATGAAGAAATTTCATCCAGAAAAGTAAACAAAATCATAAAGCTTTTAAAAGCTGACAAACTAATATTTGACAATTGCAGTGTTCTTGAAATTGGATGTGGTACAGGTCTTCTTGCAAGAGAGCTTGCAAAAAACAAATGTCGTGTCACAGCTCTTGACTTTTCAAAAGGCATGCTTGAGCGTTGCAAAAAAAACCTAGCGGAAACTCTTAAGGATAAAATTACCTTTTTACTTAAAGACTGGAATAAAATCGATTTAGCACAAATAAAATGGATAAATAAATTTGACCTTGTAGTAGCTTTTATGTCTCCTGCTACATCAACTCCTAAGTCATTTTTTAAAATGATGCGGGCAGCAAAACAAGGATGTGTGATTAAAGGATGGGCGAGTAACAGGGAGCATAACATCCTTGATGCTTTATGGGAAAAAATCATGGACCGCCCTTTAAAAGACAAGCCTCAAACTTTTTTATTTAAATTAAATTTACTATTTTCCATGGGCTATTTCCCGGAATTAACATTTGATAAAATAAAATGGGAAGAAGAAATAAGTATTGAAAAAGAATTTAAAGAGCAGTTTGCATTTTTTAGGAAAGTATCTGACAAAGACGATGCTGAACTTGAAACAATTATCAAAACTTATCTTAAAACCATTGCAGTAAACAATTTGTTAATTAGAAAGCATGAGGGCACTACAGCGACTGCATTCTGGCATCTCCGGCCTGATTTGACCCATAAAGTTGTTAAATAATATTCATTTTTATTCTTTATTTAGGGAGGAATGATACATGAGGCTTTTTACAACATATAAAGCATTTAGCCGATGGCAGAAACTCGCGCTATGGACAGGACTGTTTTTTGTCTTTTATACGATTTTCGGATTTTTTATCCTGCCTAAAATCCTCCAAAAAGTCTCTGTTGACAAGCTAACCCAGACACTTGCACGGCAGGTTTCCATTAGCAAAATTAAATTCAATCCCTATTCGTTATTTCTGACCATAGAAAAATTAAACATTAATGAAAAAAATTCAGATAAACATTTTTTTTCCATTAATAATATTATGGTTAATCTCCAGACAAGCTCCATTTTCAGACTGGGCCCTGTAATCAGAGAAGTGAAGATAGATGGTCTTTTTTTAAATGCAACTCGTTACAAAGATCAAACCTACAATTTCAGCGACCTTATCCCTTCTATCTCAATAGATCAGAGCCCGGTTGACCAGAAAGAAGATATGAAACCACCTAAACCATTAAAATTTTCCATTGCTAATATTGTATTAACTAACGGGAGAATAATCATCAATGACCTGCCCAAAGGTAAAACACATACTTTTACAGAGATGGAGCTTGCAATCCCTCTTATTTCCAATTTAAATACCCATACAGATATTTTTGTTACCCCTCATTTTGCAGTCAACTTTAATGGATCACCCATTGCAATTATTGGAGAGACTAAACCGTTTATAGCCTCCCAGACAACCAGGATGGATATAGATCTTAAAGGGATTGATTTAAAGACTTATTATGAATATATCCCGTTCAAAACTAATATGGATTTAAAAAGCGGAATAATGGATATGTTCTGTTCTATTGAATTTTCTCAACCAGAGGACCGAAAAGCATTACCACAACTCTTCCTGTCCGGAGGATTTAAAATTTTCAGGCTCGAAATTGTTGATTTAAAAGCAAATCCTATATTTAAAATTGGAGAGATTAACCTGTCTATAGATCAATCCGAAATAATGAAAGGTGATATCAATATCAAAGAAGTCCTCATGTCTTCTCCGAATATTTCATTATCCTTGAATAATGCAAACCAATTAAATATCTATGACCTGATGCCTGAAAACAATTTAAATCAAAAAGTAAACAGCGAAAAAGATGCTGCGAAAAAGTCTTTACCTGTTCAGCTTAATTGCGGCAGGATTGCCGTTAATAATGCTGTGATAACATTAAAAGATATATCAGGCAAAAAAGATGTCTTTACTCTTAAAAATTTTGCTGTAGAAAAAATTGGACTTAAAACAGAAAATCAACTTGTTAATATCGGTAGAGTTTCTGCCTCAAATGGGAACTTAAATATTTATCGGCTTATAAACAATCAGATCAACCTTGAGGCCTTGCTGCCACCACAAAAAGGTACAACAGAATCTCAACCTGAACCCGAATCAGAGAAGGAAATAACTCCAGTATGGAATGCAAAAATTGCAAATATAGAGCTTGAGGAGTTTGATATAACAGCAAGGGATCTTATAGCTAAAAATAATGGTAGAATTCTGATAAAAAATATTACACTGGATTCAAAGGGATTCTCTACTCTGCCTGAAGAAAAGGCAGATAGTAATCTTAGCTTTCAAGTGAATAAGGAAGGTAAAATTGATATTGCAGGCAAAATGGGAATAAATCCTTTAAGTGCTGATGTAGCCCTTGCTGTGGATCAGATTCACCTTGCCGGATTTCAGCCTTTTGTGTCAGAATATTTGAATCTGATCATATCGAAAGGAATATTTTCAACATCTGGTCAGTTCTCCATGGAAAAACCAGGCAAAGCACCATTAAAAGCAGGGTATCAAGGTAATCTTGATATTGCAAATTTCCTGGTTGCTGACAGCCAAAAAGCAAAAAACCTGATAAAATTTAAAAACCTTGGAATCAAGGATATGAAGCTTGATATGTTGCCGATTTCAGCAAGCATAAACACTCTCACACTAAAGCAACCGGTTTTAAATGTGGCAATATATTCAGATGGTTCTTTAAATTTCAGTAAAATTGTAAAAGCTTCTGCCCCGGATGAAGACAAATCAGATAAGGACAAACCAGTTAAAGACAAACAGGGCACAAAAGATTCTTCTATTCCAGTCAAGATTAATAAGGTGGTCATGACAGATGGTCAGGTGGAATTTAACGATAAAGCAATGACCCCAAATTTTAAAACTAAACTGACCCGAATAAACGCAAAGATAACCGGGTTAAGTTCAGAAGAGACCATACAGTCAGACATTAAAATCAATGCCATGGTGAACAACCACACACCTGTAGAAATTAAGGGTAAAATTAATCCATTAGCAACTGATTTCTTCTGTGACATGATTGTTGCATGTTCTGATATGGATCTTGGATATTTAAGCCCCTATTCAGGAAAATATGCCGGTTATAAAATCGAGAAAGGAAAACTATCCCTTGACTTAAAAGACCTTGTGGATAAAAGACAAATAGATTTTAAAAATAATGTTTTTCTGGATCAGTTTGATTTTGGTGAAGAGATTGACAGTGAGGATGCTATCAAAGCACCGATGAATCTTGCAGTATCTCTGCTCAAAGATCCAATGGGGAGAATTTCTCTGGATATACCAGTCAAAGGCAGTCTTGATGATCCTCAATTCAGTGTTGCGGGCATTATCATCAAAATAATTGTGAACCTTCTTATCAAGGCGGCGACCTCACCTTTTTCACTCCTAGGAGCTATGTTTGGCGGAGGAGAGGATTTGAATATCATCGTTTTTGATGCTGGATACTTTGATATCACATCTAAAGGTGCACAAAAGATTGAAACTCTTGTGAAGGCACTTTCTCAGCGCCCGGGCCTGAACCTGGAAATAGCTGGATATGTAAATATTTCCAATGATCGATTAGCACTTGTAGACATGAAATTTGAACAGCGCCTGAAAGCAGACAAGCTTAAAATTTTGGTTGAGCAGGGCAAATCCGGGATTTTGATTGATGAGATTCAATTGTCTGATGAAGAGTATGATATATATCTTAAGACTGTTTTTGATCAAACCGAAGAAGGCATTCAGCTTGCCGAAAAAATAACTAAACAAAAGGACAATAAACAAAAAAGCGCGGATAAAAACTCAGGTGCAACTGAAATCACCAGGGACCAAATGATCCAAATCATCAAAAAAGGAATCCAAGTACCGGATGATGAACTCAGATATCTGGCCAGTGACAGGGCTTTGGCAGTAAAGGGAGCTATACTTGCAGATGGAACAATCGACCCAAAAAGAGTTTTTATTATTGAAGCAAATACCCTTGAACCTGAGGAATCTGAAGAAACAAAAAAACCTGAAGAATCCGAAAAGCCTGAAGACAAAGCCAAATCAGGTAAATCAATTAGTTCAGGCAGTGTTATTTTGACATTAAAATAATCATCAGCATCAAATTAACATTATTTAATTTGATGCTATACTAAAATTTGCTTAATCCTTTTCCAACCATGTTCAGGGATTTGTGCGCCAATAACCTGAACTACTTCATATCCACAGGCTGATGCAATTTTACCGCTTTGTTCAATAGAATACCCGTGTGCAAGCCCAAATAAAAATCCTGCAGCCCACAAATCGCCAGCACCTGTCGTATCTATGGCGTTTGCGCCTTTTAAGGGGTCAATTTTTATAACTTTTCCTTTATGTGAAATAAAACTTCCTTTTTCCCCGACTTTCAATACTGCATATTCAACATTTTTTGACATCTTATCAAGAGCCTGCATCTCATCAGTTAAGCCAGTAAATGCCTCTGCTTCATCCTCGTTTGCAATAAGAATATCCACATACTTTAAAATTATATCATCCAATATATCTTTTGATGCCTTGACCACTTCAAAACTTGCAAGGTCAAGTGCAATTAAAGCTTTGGCTTCCTTAGCTGCCCTGAGAGCTGCCAGCATCAAGTCCCTGTTAAAAAACAGATACCCTTCAATTACTGCAATTTTTGTCTCTTTGAACATTTCTGATGTAATTTTGTCCGGATCAAGCGTTGAAGATGCTCCTAAAAATGTAATCATTGAACGTTGGGCATCTTCAGTAATAATAGAAAGGACTTTACCGGTTGGCATATTAGACAGAAAAAAATCAGGAATTACATTATTTTTTAATAATTGGTCCTCATATGTATCTCCATATTCATCCTTACCGCGCTTTCCAATGAACTTGGCATCTCCACCAAGTTTTGCAACTCCTACTATGGTGTTGCATGCAGCGCCACCTATTACAACTTCTGCCTTTTCATCAGTCTTGTCTAAAATACTTTCAATTTCATGACTATTTTCAACAAGGGTCATACCGCCCTTTTCTTTTCCAATATTTTCAAGGAATTCATCTTTCTCATTTATCAACAAATCTATAAGAGCTGCGCCAATACCTGTGATCCTTGTGCTTTTATTCTCAGACATTTTTTCTCCTTACTCCATTGACATAAATACATTTATTATGCTATTAAATATATCAAGATATTTTGATATGCTGATTAATAAATAAACTAAAAACCTTAAATAGTAAAGGAGTTTTTTATAATGGAAGAACAAAATTCTATCTTTTTTACATCGGAATCAGTTACCGAAGGACATCCTGATAAAATAGCCGACGCAATATCAGACAGTGTACTTGATGCAATATTAGCTGAAGATCCTGAAGGAAGAGTTGCATGCGAAACTTTGGTAACAACAGGATTAGTTGTTGTTGCAGGAGAAATAACAACAAACTGCTATGTTGATATCCCAGGTGTGGCCAGAAATGCAATCAGAGATATTGGATATAATTCATCAAACATGGGATTTGACTGGCAGACATGTTCAGTTATAACATCAATTGACCAACAGTCTGCTGATATTGCCCAGGGTGTTAATGAAGGTAATGGTCTGCATAAAGAGCAGGGAGCAGGAGATCAGGGAATCATGTTTGGCTTTGCTACAGATGAAACTCCAGAATTAATGCCCATGCCTATTATATATGCCCATAAACTTACAAAACGCCTGACACAGGTTAGAAAAAACGGATCGCTGGACTTTTTAAGACCTGATGGAAAATCACAGGTTACAATAGAATATGTTGATGGAAAACCCAAAAGAGTGGATGCTGTTGTTATTTCAAGTCAGCATTCTCCAGATGTTACTTATGATGACCTGAAAGAAGCTATTATAAAAGAAGTTATTAAAAAAGCAATTCCAGCAGAGATGATGGACGGTGACACAAAAATATTTGTAAATCCAACTGGCAAATTTGTAATAGGAGGCCCCATGGGAGATTGCGGAGTTACTGGAAGAAAAATAATCGTTGACACCTATGGTGGCCAAGGAAGCCACGGCGGTGGATGTTTTTCCGGAAAAGACCCATCAAAGGTTGACAGATCTGCTTCGTATATGGGCAGATATATTGCTAAAAACCTTGTAGCAGCCGGACTTGCAAATAAATGTGAACTTCAAGTTGCCTATGCAATAGGTGTTGCGGAGCCTGTTTCTCTTTTAGTTGATTTCATGGGAACAGGGAAAATTTCTGAAACCAAAGCCACTGAAATAGTAAAAGAAGTTTTTAACTTAAAACCAGGTGCAATTATCAGTGAACTTAATCTCAAACGACCTATTTACAGAAAAACATCTGCCTATGGCCATTTTGGAAGAAAAGATCCAGATTTTAGTTGGGAAAGAACTGATAAAGCAGACATAATTAGAGAAAAAGCAGGATTATAATATTACAAAAAGGAATTTACGATGTTAGATATTAACAGTGACTCAACAATTGTTGCAATTGATCTTAACCTTGACTACAAAGTCAAGGACATTGCCCTAGCTGAAGAGGGCCACAAAGACATGCAGCTGTCGGAAAAAGAAATGCCTGGTCTTATGGCATTAAGAAAACAATATGGTACACAAAAACCTTTTAAAGGTTTAAAAATCATGGGAAGCCTTCACATGACTATTCAGACTGCCATGTTAATTGACACATTACATCAGTTAGGTGCTGATATCAGATGGGCAAGCTGTAACATTTTTTCAACCCAGGATCATGCTGCTGCTGCCATTGCAGACAAAAAAACTGCAAAACTTTTTGCATGGAAGGGGGAAACACTTGATGAATACTGGTGGTGCACTGAGCAGGCATTAACATGGCCTGACGGAACAGGGCCTGACCTTATTGTTGATGATGGCGGTGATGCCACATTGATGATTCATGAAGGTGCTAATATAGAAAAAAATCCTTCTCTTGCTGACAGAGAAGTTGGAAGCACTGATGAAAAAGCTCTTTTAAAAAGATTGAAAAGTAATCTTGGAAAAAATCCAGGAAAATGGACAAAATTTGCCAGGAATTTAAAAGGTGTATCAGAAGAGACAACAACCGGAGTTAACAGACTATATCAGCTTGCTGCAAGCAATGAACTACTTTTCCCGGCTGTCAATGTAAATGACTCTGTAACAAAATCAAAATTTGACAATCTTTATGGATGTAAAGAATCACTTGCCGATGGTATTAAAAGAGCAACTGATATCATGATTGCCGGAAAAACTGTTATTGTCGCAGGTTATGGAGATGTTGGAAAAGGCTGCGCAGAAGCCATGAAAAACTATGGAGCTAAAGTGCTTGTTACTGAAATTGACCCTATTTGTGCTTTGCAAGCTTCCATGAATGGTATTGAAGTTGTAACCATGGAACAGGCAGCAGAACTTGGAGATATATTTGTAACTGCAACCGGGAACCTTCATGTCATCAAAGGTGAACATTTTGAAAAGATGAGAGATGAATCCATTGTTTGCAATATTGGTCATTTTGATAATGAAATTGAAATGAGCTATCTTGAGAATAATCCAAAAATCACCAAACTGAATATTAAACCCCAGGTTGATAAATGGACTCTTGAATCCGGTAAATCAGTTATAATTCTTGCTGAAGGAAGGCTTGTCAATCTTGGTTGTGCAACAGGGCATCCAAGTTTTGTTATGAGCACCAGTTTTACAAATCAAGTCCTTGCCCAGATGAAACTTGCCAGTGAAGACCTTGAAAACCAGGTTTATACTCTGC